>SKLO01000107.1 GCA_007123195.1 Verrucomicrobiales bacterium
GTTGCGGCCATGGGCTTGGAGCCCGGATGCGGTGGCGGTGTTGCAACCGCTTGCCGACGATGTGGGGCCGAACACGCCGTGTCCGTGGCGCCCGGGCCTGCCGCTGGAATGGTTCTCCAAGGAGATCGGGCTCAGGCTGCACGCCGCCCTCGGGAATGCGCCGGACACCGGGCGCCTGTGCCGCGATCAGGACCAGGTGTTGCGTGAGTGCGGGGAACTGCTGACGCGGGGCCGGGTCTTGTTGAAAGCGCCGTTCGCCTGTGCCGGTCGCGGTCACTTCCGGGTGGACAAGGCCAGCGGGTCCGGCAAGGCGGCCGGCTGGATCCGGAACACGCTGGCGGCCCACGGCGCGGTGGTGGTGGAGCCCTGGCTGGAGCGCGTCATGGATTTCTCGGCGCTGTATGACATTCGGGCGGACGGCACGGTGCGCTGGATCGGCATGACGCGGATGGACAACGACGACGCCGGCCGCTTTGTGGGAATCCGGGTGAGCCGCAAGTGGGGCAACCTGCTGGAGCCGGAAGTGGCGGCGTTCCTGTTCCGTGAAGCGCGGGTGATGGAGGTCTATCAGGATCAGCTGCCGCCCCTACTGCGGGAGCTGTTGCCGGGTTACACCGGTCCGCTGGGGGTGGACGCGATGGTGCACCGCCGGGCGGACGGCAAGCTGGCGTTGAGAACGGTCGTCGAGCTGAACGTGCGCATGACCATGGGCCGACTGGCCTGGGAGTGGATGAAGCGCAGCCCGGACAAGGACGCGGGCCGGCTGCGGGTGCTGCGCAAGGCCGCGGTCAACGGAGCGGCCGTCCGGGAGTCGGGCGCGCAGGGCGTTTTCCTCAATGACGTTGACGCGGCGGAGATGTTCCTCGCCCACTGGTCATGGTGAAAGTGGCCGGTTTCCCGTCAGTTGCCCCGCGGTCATTCCACCCTGGTTGGCACCGGGAATGCGGATGAACCAGCTGGTGGCGGCACTGGTGTCGTTGCCGGGCGCGCCGGTGTGGCCGAACAGGGTCAGGTAGTCGGAACCGGTGTTGAAGCCCGTGCCGAAGTCATCCGCCCGCCAAAGGAAGCTGATGACATGTCGGTTGTCCGGGTTGAAGCCGTTGTAGCCGTCGTGCTTGCCTTTGGGCATTCAACCTGCTTTGAAAGACGTAGCGCAGGTTCAGCCGGTCGCCGGCTGCCCGCGCTTCTTCGGCCGGTGTTCCTGACCTTCGCCTGGCCGAACCCGACACATGTCCATCCACTGCGCGCTTCACCACCAAACCGCCTACCGCTATGACCGGCCGGTCCTCCATGGACCCCAGCTGGTTCGCCTGCGTCCGGCGCCCCATCACCGCAATCGGGTGCTGGCCTACTCGCTGCGGGTCGGTCCGCAGCCGCATTTCCTGAGTTGGCAACAGGATCCCCACGGCAATTTCCTCGCCCGGGTGGTGTTTCCCGAGCCGATTCGCGAGTTCAGCATCGAGGTCGATCTGGTGGCGGACATGGCGACGGTCAATCCGTTCGACTTCTTCGTCGACGAGCACGCCACCACGCTGCCGTTCCGCTACGAGGCCTGGCAGCGCGAGGAGTTGCTGCCGTTCCTTCAAACCGGCGACGAGGGATTGGGGCCGCGCTTTGCCGCCCTGCTGGAGGATTGGCGACCGCCGGCCGGATCCGCCACGGTGGACTACCTGGTGGGTCTGAACCAGCACCTTTCCGGGATCGTGCGCTACCTGATCCGGATGGAACCCGGGGTGCAGACTCCCGAGCAAACCCTGGCCAGCGGCGCGGGCAGCTGCCGCGACAGCGCCTGGCTGTTGGTCCGGTTGCTGCGGCGCCTCGGCCTGGCCGCCCGGTTCGTGTCCGGCTATCTGATCCAGCTCAAGCCGGATGTGAAACCGCTGGAGGGGCCGGGCGGAACGGAGGTGGACTTCTGCGACCTGCACGCCTGGGCCGAGGCCTACCTGCCGGGAGCCGGCTGGGTGGGGATGGACCCGACCTCGGGGCTGCTGACCGGCGAAGGCCACATTCCGCTGGCCTCCACCCCGGATCCGCGCTCGGCGGCGCCGGTCAGCGGGTCGATCGAGGCCGGCGCCGAAGCCGAGTTCCGGTTCTCGACGAATGTGAGCCGGTTGCGTGAAACCGCCCGGGTCACCAAACCCTACACCGCGGAGCAGTGGCAACTGGTGTTGCAGACCGGCAGTGAGATCGACCGTGTGCTGCAGCAGCAGGACGTGCGCCTGACCATGGGCGGCGAGCCGACCTTCGTGTCGGCGGCCAACTCCGACGAGCCCGAATGGACCGTGGCCGCTCTGGGGGAGGAGAAGCTCCAGGTCGGAGAAAAGTTGCTGCGACGCTTGTGGCAGCGCTACGGCAACGGCGGGTTCCTGCACCACGGCCAGGGCAAGTGGTATCCCGGCGAACCATTGCCCCGCTGGGCCTGGTCGTGCTACTGGCGGCGCGATGGCGGGCCGCTGTGGCGGGATCCGTCGCTGCTGGCGGAAGAGGGTCGCGATTACGGCCACAGTCCGGAGCAGGGCGGGCGGTTCATCCGTCATCTGGCCGGGCGGCTCGGGGTGCCGGCCGACCACCTGATGCCGGCGTTCGAAGACGCCTGGTATTATCTTTGGCGCGAGCGCCGGTTGCCGGCCAACCTCAATCCGCTGGAATCCAAGCTTGAAGACGAGCAGGAAAGGGAACGGCTGGCACGGGTCTTCGAGCAGGGCCTCGATCACGAGGTCGGGCATGTGCTGCCGCTGTGCCGGAACCGGGACGGCAGCGGCTGGACGAGCCCCCGCTGGACCCTGCGAACGGAAACCCTGTTCCTGATTCCGGGCGACTCGCCGATCGGCTACCGGTTGCCGCTGGAGAGCCTGCCATGGACCGACCAGCCTGCCGGACACGGTCTGGAACTGGAGCCTTTGGACCCGTGGGTTGAGCGCCCGCCGCTGCCGCCGGGCCGGGTCGAGGCGCGGCTCGGCCAGCCGCTTGGCCCGGCCGAGCCACGGGTCCAGCACCCGCTGGACGCTGGTTCGTCGCGGGTGGGCGGGTCGTCGGCGCAACGGGCGGAAGACGGCGACGGCGCCGGGGACGACCCGCATGGCGGGCCTGCCGACGGTGCGACCGCCGGGGCCGCCGACCGGTCGCGCGGTGATGAGCCGGAGAACGATCTGCTGCCCACCGCCCTGTGTGTCGAACCCCGTGGCGGCGTGCTGCGCGTGTTCATGCCGCCTACCGCCCGGCTGGAGGATTATCTGGAGTTGGTGGCCGCGATCGAGGACACGGCGGCCGAGTTGGAACTGCCGGTGCTGCTGGAGGGTTACCGGCCGCCGCCGGATCCACGGCTGCGCCACTTCAGTCTGGCGCCGGATCCGGGGGTGCTGGAAGTCAACCTGCAACCGGTCGCCGGCTGGGACGAAGCGGTCGACCTGACCCAGAGACTCTACGAGGAAGCCCGTTTGTGCCGCCTGGCGACGGAGAAATTCGCGCTCGACGGCCGACACTGTGGCACCGGCGGCGGCAACCACATCGTGCTCGGCGGCGCCACTCCGGCCGACAGCCCGTTCCTGCGCCGGCCGGACCTGCTCGCCAGCATGATCCGTTACTGGCACAATCACCCGTCGCTTTCCTACCTGTTCAGCGGTTTGTTCGTCGGCCCCACCAGTCAGGCGCCGCGGGTGGACGAGGCCCGGCCGGACGCCATCTACGAGTTGGAGACCGCGCTGGCCGAACTGCCGCCACACGACGCCGTGGCCGCGGCCTCGCCCTGGCTGGTCGACCGCATTCTGCGCAATCACCTGGTCGATCTGACCGGCAACACCCACCGTGCCGAGTTCTGCATCGACAAGCTCTACTCGCCCGACAGCTCCACCGGCCGCCTTGGTTTGTTGGAACTGCGTGCCTTCGAAATGCCGCCGCATGCGCAGATGAGCCTGACCCAGCAATTGCTGGTCAGGGCCATGGTGGCCCGCTTCTGGCGCCAGCCGTATCGTCAGCGACTGGTGCGCTGGGGCAGCGCGCTCAACGACCGCTGGGCGTTGCCGCACTTCATCTGGCAGGATTTTTCCGAGATCATCGAGGAGTTCAGGGCGCTTGGGTTCGGGCTCGACGCCGAGTGGTTCCGGCCGCACTTTGAATTCCGCTTCCCGCAGCTGGGGGAATACGCCCGGCTCGGCGTGCAGGTCGAGTTGCGCCAGGCGGTGGAGCCATGGCA
>SKLO01000217.1 GCA_007123195.1 Verrucomicrobiales bacterium
CATTGGCAGGGCAGACAGGAATGTCTACCCCACACTGCCTGCCGGCATTCGACCGACTCCCGACTCCGGTCCCCTTATTTCCTGACACAAATTTATCCCAGCGCTGGACCGGCTCGCCGCCCGTGATTTAATGGCCGGGGGGAGGAAGAAAGTAAAAGGTAAAAGGTAAAAGGTGAAACCATTAACCATTAACCAATGACCCGAAACCACTTCACCCGCAGCCTGCTGGCCGCCGGCGCCGCGCTGACCCTTACCAACGGCGTCCGCCGCGTCGCCGCCGATCCACAGCGACCGGTGATCCTGGTGGTGTCCAGCTGGCAGTCGGTCAACATCGGCGACGTCGCCCACACACCCGGCCTGCTGTGTGCGCTGGAAAAGCACCTGCCCGACGCCGAGGTGATCCTGTGGGGGCTGTCGGTCGACGAGGAAAAGGCCGCCATGCTGACCCGGCGCTGGCCCGACCTACAAATCGTGCGCGGCAATCTCGACGACGAGGGCCGCGCCAGCGGCGAGGCGTTGCAGGCCGCGATCGATCGCGCCGACCTGTTGCTGCACGGCTCCGGGCCGTCGTTTGTCGCCTTCACCCGCGTGCGCGCCTGGCACCGCGCCACCGGCAAGCCGTTCGGCCTGTTCGGCGTCACCTTGCAGGCGCCCAACGCCGAGCAGGTGGCGCTGCTCAACGAGGCGGCCTTCATCTTCACCCGCGAAACCCACTCCATCGAGCACCTGCGGGAGCGCGGGGTCGAGCGACCGGAGATCGGCTTCGCCCCCGACGCCACCTTCGCCATGGACCTGAAGAACGACGACGCCGCGGAGGCGTTCCTGTCGCACACCGGTCTGATCGACAAGCCGTTCATTTGCTGCATCCCGCGTCTGCGCTACACCCCCTACCACCTGATCCGCCGGGTGCCGTGGTCGGAGGAGGAAATCGCCCGCCGCGAGGCGGTCAACGCCGAGCACGCCGAACCCGACCACGCCAAGATGCGCGCGGCCATGATCCGTTGGGTGCGCGAGACCGGCCAGCCGATCCTGGTGTGCCCGGAAATGACCTATCAGCTCGACGTGATGGACGAACTGCTGGTGGCCCCGCTGCCCGAGGACGTTCGGGCGCACGTGGTCCAGCGCGACAGCTTCTGGCTGCCCGACGAGGCCGCCTCGGTGTATGCGCAGGCCAGGGCGGTGCTCAGCTTCGAGTGCCACTCGCCGATCATTTCGCTGCACCAGGGCATTCCGTCGTGCTACCTGCGGCAGCCCGAGGACACGATCAAAGGGCAGATGTATTACGATCTCGACCTCAGCGACTGGGTGTTCGAGATCGAGGACACGGAGGGTGCCCAGGTGGCCGACCGGCTGATGGAGATCGAGGCCGATCACGCCGCTGCCACCGCCAAGGTCGCCGCCGCGCTGGCCATCGTCGACCGTCAATACCGCGCCGCCACCGGCGTCATCGGCCGCCGTCTGGCGGCGGGGTGAAGGTCCGGAGCGCTGGCAAAAAGTGCCCGTTGACGCGCTCCTTTGATGCTCCCAAAGCGAAGGTGCTGCGCACCGCTGTGCGGGGCGCATCGCCGGCCCGAGGCCGCCCTGTGCACCGCACCTGCGTCAGCACCGATTCACCCGTCACCCGTTGCTCGTTGCTCGCTACCCGCTACCCGCTACCCGCTACCCCCCGGGCATCCCTTCGGCGCCGGTAGACGTTAGACGATAGCCACTTCAACCCCTCGTTATTGGTCGCATCCCGGCCGGGCGACACTACATTGAACCCATGCCCGAGACTCCTACCCCCGACAGCGAACTGACCGCCGACCAGCGCAAGAAAGTTGACAAGTTCATGCGCGGCCTGAAGCGGCGCAACCCGGGCGAGCCCGAGTTCCATCAGGCGGTGGTGGAGGTGCTGGAGACGCTGACGCCGTTCCTCGACGACCATCAGAAATACCGCGACGGATACATTCTCGAGCGCATGACCGAGCCCGACCGGATCGTGAGCTTCCGCGTGACCTGGCAGGACGACAGGGGTCGCATCCACGCCGACCGCGCCTGGCGGGTGCAGTTCAACAACTCGATCGGCCCCTACAAGGGCGGGCTGCGCTTCCACCCCAGCGTCAACCAGGGCGTGCTCAAGTTTCTTGGGTTCGAGCAGACCTTCAAGAACAGCCTGACCGGCCTGCCGATGGGCGGCGCCAAGGGTGGTGCCAACTTCAATCCGAAGCGCCGGTCCGACCGCGAGGTAATGCGCTTCTGCGAGTCGCTGATGATCGAGTTGCACCGCCACATCGGCGACGACATCGACGTGCCGGCCGGCGACATCGGCGTGGGCGCGCGCGAGCTGGGCTTCATGTTCGGCACCTACAAACGGCTGGCCAACCGGTTCACCGGCATTCTCACCGGCAAGGGCCTGTCGTTCGGCGGCAGCCACGTGCGCAAGGAGGCCACCGGCTACGGCTGCGTCTATTTCATGGAGCACATGCTCAATCACATCGACGACAGCGTCGAGGGCAAGACCTGCATCGTTTCAGGCTCCGGCAACGTGGCCTTGTATGCCATGCAGAAGCTGCTCAACCTTGGTGCCAAGGTGGTGGCCGCGTCCGATTCGGGAGGCACGATTTACGACCAGGACGGCATCGACCGCGACAAGCTGGAATGGCTCAAGGATCTGAAGGAAAAACGCCGCGGCCGGGTGTCCGAATACGCCGAAAAATTCGGCTGCGAATACCGCGAGGGCGCCACGCCATGGAGCATCCCCTGTGACCTTGCGTTTCCGTGCGCGACCCAGAACGAGCTGGACGAGGAAGACGCGGAGGAACTGGTGAAAAACGGTCTCGTGGCGTTGGCCGAGGGCGCCAACATGCCCAGCACCCACAGCGCCATCCGGGTGTTCCGGCGCGAGCGGATCCTGTTCGGTCCCGGCAAGGCGGCCAACGCCGGCGGGGTGGCGGTGTCCGGGCTCGAGCAGAGCCAGAACGCCCTGCGCCTGAGCTGGAGCGCCGGCGAAGTCGAGGCGCGGCTGCAGGGCATCGTCAAGGAAATCCACGAGCGCTGCATCGAGTATGGCAACCACAGCGACGGCCACGTCGACTACCTGAAGGGCGCCAACATCGGCGGCTTCGTCAAGGTCGCCGACGCCATGCTCGCCTACGGGGTGGTCTGACCTGTCCTTGGATGAAGCAGGTTGTCGGCCCTGTGCAGGTTCATGCGCGGCCTGAGGCTGACATGAATCAGCCGTCTCCAAAGGACAACTCGTCCACGTGGATGCCCGATCCGTCAACCCTCCAACCGACCTCGACGCCGTCGAGCGTCATGCGCCACCGCCGGTCCGGCTCCGGGATGGGCACGTGATAGGATGGCCGGGGGTCGGCGCGAAGGGTCTGTTCCAGCAACGCGGCGAACCCGGGCCGCCGCGCCGCGATGCGCGCCAGTGCCGCCGCCGCCGGCGGCGACACCTCATAGCCCGCGCCGACCAGTCCCTCGGGCTCGGTGCCGGCCCAGTGGCAGTGCGCGCCGGGGATCGCGTCGGCCCATGGCAGGTAGGGCTTGATGTCGAGCAGCGGCGTGCCGTCCACCAGATCGACTCCGGCCACCCGCAGGTGCCCGCATGGCTTGTGGCGCCCGTCGCGCCCCGGGTGCAGGGACAACAACCGCACCACCGACAGCCCGATCGGATGGGGACGGAACGGCGAGCGGGTGGCGAACACCCCGACCCGTTCGTTGCCGCCGAGTCGCGGCGGTCGCACGGTCAGGCGCGAGGCGCCGTCATCGGTGACCGGCGGCACCTGGTGAAAGCCGTAGATGAGCCACAGGTGACTGCACTGTTCCAACCCGCGCAGCGCCTCCTGACGGTCGAATGGCGGGTGCAAGTGGATTCGTCCCTCGGCTGCGGGCGCCAGCCCCGGCTGCCTCGGTGCTCCGAATTTCGCGTCATAAGGCGTGCGCACCACGCCGATCACCGGGCCTTGCCAGGTGTCGGGCGGTCGCGGCGGATCCGCATCGGCGGGTCGGGGCATGCTTGCATCGGGCGACATCGAAATGGAACAGGCGCGGTCAGGTTGGACCGGTTGATTCTTGCCAGTTCGCCAATGTGCGCCCATCGGCCGGCGCCGTCCAATGCCACCGTGGCGGGCCGCCGCCCGGCCGCCCGGCCGCCCGGCCTCGCCCATCTCCCATCTCCCATCTCCCATCTCCCATCTCC
>SKLO01000532.1 GCA_007123195.1 Verrucomicrobiales bacterium
ACGCTGCCGATCCCGTAGAGCAGCAAGCGCCAGGTGCGGAAGAAACCGACCAACCACAGCGCCAGCACGAAGCCGAGCAGGATGGCGAACCGGCGCAGGTCGGTGGAGAACAGCCCGACCAGCTCCTCCTGGGCCGATGGCAGCGAGATCCAGGTGAATTCGACCCCCTCGATCCGGTGCTGGTCGAGGATGGCATCGATCTGGTGGCGCCAGGCATCGATGTCGATCTCCGGCGACTGGTCGCCAGCGGACGCCGGGGCCGGGGCGTCGTCGAAGCCGTGATCCAAACCGAAGAAGCCCGGCTCGTAGGTGACGCCGATGGTGGCGTGGCGGCCGTCGGCCGACAACATCAGGTTGCGCACCAGTGGGTGGGTGCGGGAGAAGGTCTCGCGCTCGGCCAGTTGCTCGTCCGACAGCTCGGCCACCGGTCCGCCGAGAAACGGTTCCATGTCGAACCCGAGGCCGCGGCGGACCGGGATGGTGGAGTGGGTGAAGCTCTTGACGTCTTCCACCCCGGGTTGATGCAGCAGGGTGTGGCTGAGCCGCTCCATCAGCAGCAGGTTGACGCGGTCGAACACGCGCTCGCAGTGCATGCTGACCACCACCACCACCTGTTCGCGCAGCGCGTCCTCCACCAGTGCGTAGGCGTCGCGGGTGCGCTGGTCGCCCTCCAGCATGGCGTCGGCCCCGCTTTCGACCTGGAACCTGACGCTGGCCCACAGCAGGGGCAGCAGCACCGCCATGGTGACCAACAGGATGGTGCCCGGCCGGTCGACCAGCACCCGGGCATGGCGGCCGAGCGCCCCGCGCGACGGTTGGCCGGCCGGATCGGCCCCGCCCGCGGGCGGGGCTGGATCACTTGGGTGCGGTTCCATGGACAACCATCCGCTACCGCCGCCGGACCTCCGGCTCAAGCGGTTTGCACGAAGGGCGGCATCGGGCACCCCATGGCGTCGGCGATGGCGCGCAGCAACTCCGATTCCATGTCGGTCACCTTGTCGTCGGCCATGACCACCTTGCCGCAGGCCCACAGAATGCCCTTTTTCAACAGCGGAGTGGCCTCGTCGCAGCGCTCAAGCGCGCGCCCGACGACGTCGAGGGCGCAGTGCTCCGGCCCGAGGTGATCGATGCGCAGGCCGGGTTCGTGCTCGGCCAACGCCCTGGCCCCGATGGCGAACGCGTGCCGCTGTTCGTCGGCGTCGCCGCTGCCCACCCCGGCCAGGGTCGAGACCAGCACCGACAACTCGCGCTGGATCTGCGACAACTTGCGGACCCGGACCGGATGGGCGCGGCGCGGGTTGAAAAACAGGTCGAGATGTCGTTCGACCATGCGCTCGACGGTGAATTCGAACAGGTCGATCTGCTGGTCGGCCGCCATCACCGCGCGCATGGTGTCGACGAACGACCGGTAATCGGCCTCGCTCATGCGCCGCAGGGAGGGGAACGTAAGGTCGATCATGGCCAGGCGTTCGGCCGAGGGCAGGGGGGCAAGATGGGCGCGCAGACCGGTGATGCGTTCGGTGGCCGGTTTGCCGAGCCGCTGCTCGAGCACCTTGACGTCGGCGGCGGGCAACTGGTCGCCGGCGCGCGACAGCAGCACCGCCAGCACCACCTCGCGCGCGCCTTCCGGGGTGTTGACCTGCTGCATGACCGGTTCCGGCAGGTGCTGGCGGATCCGGTGCGCCTCCTGCAGGTGGCCGGCGTTGAGTTCCAGGGCGCCGCGCTGGAGGGTGTTCTGCACGCTGGCGGCGCGGCTCCCGGCGGCACCCGCCGCGCCCGCGGCCATCGTGGCGCCACCCGCCAGCTTGGACACCATGGCGGCGGCGGCGGGCGAGCGCGTGGGTCCGGGAACCGGCAGCGACGAGCCGTCCTTGATCTTCGGAAAGGAGCCGTCCCAGCCGGGATCGATCGCCTTGATCCGGGCCGGCAGCGGCGGGTGGGTGGCAAACGAGCCGCTCATGGCGGAGGGGATGCCGCCGGCAAAATACATGTGGCTGGCCTCTTCCGCGCGCGGGTGCTGGAGGCGCGAGCCCGCCGACAGGCCGCCGATCTTCTTCAAGGCACCGGCGATGCCGTCCGGCAGACGGGTGAACTGCACCGCCGAGGCGTCGGCAAGGAACTCGCGCTGGCGCGACACGGCGGCCTGGATCAGGCGACCGAACAGGATGCCGATGGAGCCGATGGCGAACAAGCCGGCGCCGAAAGCCAGCAGCGCCACCGCGCCGCCGCCGCGGTTGCTGCGGCCGCCGCCGCGGGCGTAGAGGGAGCTGCGCATGACCACCCGGCCGATCACGGTCAGCATCAAAATGCCGAACAACAGGCCCATCAGCCGGAGGTTGATGCGCATGTCGCCGTTGAGGATGTGGCTGAACTCGTGGGCCATGACGCCCTGCAGCTCGTCGCGGTTGAGCAGCTGCATGCACCCGCGGGTGACGCCGATCACGGCATCACTGGTGGTCTTGCCGGCGGCGAAGGCATTGATCGACGCCTCGTCGAGCAGGTAGACGTCGGGCATCGGCACACCCGACGCGATGGCCATTTCCTCGACCACGTTCATCAACTGGCGCTCGGCCGGGTCGGTGGTGTTGCGGTCGATCAGGCGGCCACCCAGTTCCTTGGCCACGGCCGAACCGCCGGCGCTGAGTTGCCAGGTCTTGAACAGGCTGCCGAGACCGATGACCCCGATCGATCCCACCACCGCGATCGCCAGCGCGTCAAGGCGGAACAGCGACACGCCCGTGTCCTCCTGGGTGAAGAAGAAGATCAGCATCAGGGCGTAGACCGCCGCGATGATGCCCAGCACGGCCATCACGTAGTAGAAGATGAGCAGCTTGGTGCGCTTGCGCGCGCGTTCCTGGGCTTCGAAAAAATCCATGGCGGAAAAAGGGGGGACTGGGGGGCGGGGTCAGTCGGTTCGGGCGGCCGGTGCAGAGGCGGTGCAGGCGGTGCGCCGGGCAACTGGCGCGCCGTCCGCCCGGCCCCCCGTCACTCTTGGTGGTGGCGGGGCCGGGCGGGGTGGGGCGGTGGAGCGTCGGCAGCCGGGCGCGGGCGCCGGAGGATCGGCTCAGCTGAAGCTGACCTTGACCGCTTCCCGTTCCTCCTCGCTCTTGACCTCGAACAGGGTGGCCTCGGTGAAGTTGAACATCCCGGCAATGATGTTCGAGGGGAACATCTCGCGCTTGATGTTGTAGTTCATGACCGCGTCATTGTAGGACTGGCGGGCGAACCCGACCTTGTTTTCGGTCGAGGTCAGTTCCTCCGACAGCTGCATCATGTTCTGGTTGGCCTTGAGGTCGGGGTAGTTCTCCTGCAGGGCGAACAGGCGGCCGAGGGTGCCGGAGAGACCGGCCTCCGCTGCCATCAGGCCCTGCATGGCCTTGGGATCGCCCGGGTTGGCGGCCGCCTGCTCGCGGGCGCTGGACGCCTGGCTGCGGGCCTTGACCACGGCCTCCAGGGTGCCGGCCTCATGCTTCATGTAGGCGCGCGCGGTCTCGACCAGGTTCGGAATCAGGTCGTAGCGGCGCTTCAATTGCACGTCGATCTGCGCGAACGCGTTCTTGTAGCGGTTCCGCAGCGCGACCAGGCGGTTGTAGATGCCGATGACGAAGAACGCCAAAATGGCGCCGACGACCAGCAGGACGATGAGAGTGATGATCAGTTCTTTCATGGCGGACGTGCGTGGTTGGAGGTGTTCGACCCGCCTCGGTGCCGGGCGGATGCATGGCCGGCGGCCGCGATTCCGGCGCCGGGGCTCCGGTCATGTAATAACCCGATCCGGCCCCGATGCCATTACGAAATGCCCTCGTGTTTGCAATGGGGGGCGAAATGGAGCGGGCAGTGAGTCAGTGAGAAACCCTTCGCCACTCCCTGGCGCACCACCTCACCCCGGCCTGGCGATCGCAGAGCCCGTAGGTTGAATTGCAGCAATTCGACCGGTGTGCGCCCCGCTCGTTCCCTGCGCCTGCTTCCTTCACGCCCTCTCTCACCCCCTGCGAATGGAACCGCCACGTGGTCCCGGCACCAGTCCTTGCGCACCACCCCCAGGAGGTCGAATTGCGCCAATTCAACCTACGGGGCTGCCGCCTGTGGTACAACGCCAGAGATATCCTTCGCCACGGCTCTGGCGCACCGCCCAACCCCGGCCTGGCGATCGCAGCGACCCGTAGGTTGAATTGCAGCAA
>SKLO01000324.1 GCA_007123195.1 Verrucomicrobiales bacterium
CGCCGTCGCCTGCCCCCGCGGCGCGGGCGGCGGCGGATTCGAGCAGGCGCGCGCCTTCCTCGGCCTCGACCTCAACCTGCTGGCCGGCGTCGAGCTTGACCTTGAACCCATGCCGCCAGGTCAGCCATGGCTCGGCCCAGGCCTCGATGGTCAGCTCCCAGCACCCGGGCTCGGGAAACTGGCAGGTGGCGCTCCAGCGGTCGTTGTCCGCCGGTTCCATGGCGGTCTCCTGCCAGCCGGAGGTCCCCTGGCGCCGCCATTTCAGCATCGCCCGCACCACGTCGTGGCCGTCCTTGAAGATGTCGGCCCAGAGTGTCAGCGGTTCGCCGACGACACGTTTGACCGGCAAGCGCCCGCCGTTGACGAGCGGGTAGACCTCCTCGATCACGACCGAGGGGGCGTGTTGCACGGATTTAAGCAGCTGGGCCGTCACGCCGCTATGAAAGGGGGCACCTGAGCCGGTGGCAACGATTTTTTCGGCGGTGGCGGGGTGGCGGAGGGGCAATCCCGCGGGGCGCTCCGCGGTGGCGAGGCGGATGGCATGCGTTGGCAACGGCAGGGCGAACCGTCGATGGCGAGCCGCGTTCGCCGGACCGGCGCGGAGATGGGGGCAACGGTGGTCCAGAGTGCAGGCAGACATTCCTGTCTGCCGTTGCCAATGACTGGACGATGGCCAAGCCTCATCAGCCCGAGCGCGGGGGAAGCCGCCCGATCCCCCAAGGGTCCAGCCCGTGGGCACGCCGTCGGGTGGTGTCGCGAGACCGGAGTCCGGCTCGGCAACCCAAGATACAGGGGGTGCATTGCCGCATCACCACAAGATATAGCGCTCCGCCTGTTTTCCGCTTGCCACCTTGCCCAACTCAAGCTAGTCGGGATGAAGACCACCAAGACCCGCCCCGCAACCCGCGCGGGATTCTACTTAAGAAACGTTAAATATCACCTCATCGCATGCGCCTCAAGTCCCTTGAACTCCACGGCTTCAAATCGTTCGCCGATCGCACCGTGTTCGAATTCCACCCGGGCGTGTCCGGCATTGTCGGCCCCAACGGCTGCGGCAAGTCGAACGTGGTCGATGCGGTCCGCTGGGTGCTGGGCGAAACCTCGGCCAAGGCGCTGCGCGGAGGCGAGATGGCCGACGTCATCTTCAACGGCACCGACAAGCGCAAGCCGGTCGGCATGGCCGAGGTGACGCTGACGATGGCCGACTGCGAGCAGACCCTGAAGGTCGACTACAACGAGTTGTCGGTGACGCGGCGGGTCTATCGCGACGGCAATTCCGAGTATTACCTCAACGGCAACCGCTGCCGGCTGCGCGACATTCATGAGTTGCTGATGGACACCGGGATCGGGCAGGCGGCCTACTCGATCATGGAGCAGGGCAAGATCGACATGCTGTTGTCGTCGAAGCCGGAGGATCGCCGGGCGGTGTTCGAGGAGGCGGCCGGCATCACCAAGTTCAAGAGCCAGAAGCGGGAGGCGCTGCGCAAGCTGGAGTATACCGAGGCCAACCTGCTGCGGGTGGTCGACGTGATCCGCGAGGTCGAGCGGCAGAAGAATTCGCTCCAGCGCCAGGCGCAGAAGGCCCGGCGCTATCAGGTGATCCACGACGACCTGCGGGTGTTGGACACGCACCTGTCGCACCACCAGTTCGCGCAGTTGCAGGCCGAGGCGTCGGAGTTGCGCACGTCGATGAAGAGCCGGGCCGAGGAACAGCAGCAGGTGGCCAGCGGCATCGGCGGGCTGGAGACCAAGGTCGGCGAGGCACGGGCCTTGCTGCAGCAGATCGACAGCGCGCTGGGCTCCATCCGCCAGCAGTTGGGGCAGGATCAGAGCCGGGCTCAGGCCGCGCGCGACCGGATTCGTTTCAATGAGGAGCGGGCGCGTGAACTGACCAGCCTGATCGAGTCGGCCGCCGCCGAGATCGAGGCCACGAAGCAACGGTTGGGCGAGGAGGAGAGCGCGCTTGGCAACGCCGAACACTCGCTGGAGCAGGCCCGCGAGGCGTTGGCCGGGAAGAAGCAAACGGTGACCGAAGCCGAGCAACAATGCGCCAAGCTGCGGACCGAGCGCGACCGCAGCCAGCAATCCACCCGCGAATTGGCCGACGAGACCCACCGGCTGGAATCGCGCCTGACCAAGGCGGACGCGCGATTGGCGAGCCTGGAGCAGCAGGGTGCGGCGGACCGGGAGCGCGCCGCGCGGCTGGCCGAGGAACGCACCGAGTTTGCCAGTAAAAACCAAGCCTTGACTCTTCAGGTTGAACAACTCAAGGATGCCGCGAAGGCCGCCGCCGAGGGTCTGGGAGGGTGTGAGACCGAGTTGCATGAGGCGGAGAACGCGTTGCGCGAGTGCCAGCTGAAGCGGGATCGTGCCCAGGACCAACTGCAGCAGGCGCAGGGCGAGTGGGCGCGCAAACAGTCGCGCCTGGAGGTGCTGCGGCAGTTGCTGCTTGAGGGCGAGGGTTTGGAGGAAGGCACCCAGGCGGTGCTGAAGGGACTCGACAACCCGGAGCTGTATCAGGGCACCGTGCGCGGTCTGCTGGCCTCGCAACTGAAGGTCGATCCCGCCTTCCACAAGGCCATCGAAGCCGCGCTGGGGCATCACCTGCAGACCATCCTGGTGGCCGACTCCTCGGTCGCCGAGAGCATCCTTGAGACCCTCACCGAGACCCGCCGCGGCCGGGTTACGCTGCTGGCGGAAGATCTTGTGCCGGAACCTCAAGGCCAGTCAGTTGGCAAGGTTCCCAAGGAGGCCATCGCGTGGGCGCGCGACAAGGTGGACGGGCCGCGGTCGCTGCACAACCTGCTGCACAGCCTGTTGTCGCGGGTGTTGATCGTGGAGGATCTGGCGACCGCCCGCAAGCTGCGCGCGGAGCTGCCTGACGTGGACTTCGCCACCCGGCGGGGCGAATTTGTTTCGGCCACCGGCCTGCTGACCGGAGGCGAGGGCCGCGAGGGCGCCGGTTCGATGCTGGAGCGCGAGGAAGAGGTGCGGCGGCTGGACAAGGAAACCGCCGAATTGGAGTCCACCGTGACCGGCCTGCAACAACAGCTGGAGCAGGCACGCGAACAGCTTGACCTGCAACGGCGTGAGGTCGGCGCGGGACAGCAACGCCTGCAGCAGGCGCGTTCGCGCGTGGCTCAGGCGGAAGCCGACAGCAACCGGCTGCAACGCGAGCACTCGCAGGCGCTGGCCAGACTGGAGAATTTCGACTGGGAACAAACCCGGATCCAGCAGCGGCTGGAGCAATCGGAGCAGCAGGCGGTCGAGTTGAATCGCGAGCGCAGCGCCGCGCTGCAGGCGCTGGACGACCTGCGGCGGCGCACCGGGGAAGCCCAGCGCGAGACCGAGGAGGCCGCCATGCGCGAGGCCGAGGCGGTTGGAGAGCTGAACCAGTTGCGCACCGCGCTGGCGGTGGAACAGCGCCACATCGAGGCTCTGGAACAGCAGCGTCACCCGCTGCAGCGGCGCCTGCAGGAGTTGTCGGCCCGCATCGAGCAGCGCCAGCACGAGGCCGATCAGCATCGCCAGCGCATCGACCTCGGTGGCGAGGAATCGGCCACCCTGACCGGACAGCTGGAGGAACTGCAACAGGCAATCGAGGCCGGCACCCGCCAATGCGGCGAACTGGAGCAACAACGCGAGTCACGCAGCGAACAAATCCGCAGCCTCGACCAGCAGCTTTCGGAGCAACGCCGCCATGCCGCCCAGCTGCAGGACGCCCAGGGCCGGGAAGAGGTGCAATTGGCCAAGCTCGACCTCCGCATCGAGCACCTCGTCACCCATGTCCAGGAGCGCTACCACGTTGACATCGAATCATTTGAGCCGGATTTTCACACTTTTCTCGTGGCTTTGGACGCGCAGATGAAAAACCGCGCGCGCCTGGCCAAACGACGCGCCACCCTGGCCGCCCGCGACGAGGACGATTCCAGCGGCCAGCCGGAATCGGCCGGCGACACCGGGGCGACCGGCTCCCCCCAGTCCCAGGCCGAGGGCCAGGAGGACGTGTCCGGGGACGAGCTGGCGTTCCAGCTGCACGACGGCGAGCCCGACTGGAACGAGGTGGCTGCGGTGGTGGCGGAAATGCGCCAGAGGCTCGACGCCATGGGACCGGTCAACCTCGACGCCATCGAGGAGTTCGAGGAGCAGGAGCAACGGCTGAACTTCCTGGAGACCGAACACGAGGACCTGGTGAATTCCAAGGAGGAGCTGCTGCGGGTGATCCAGAAGATCAACGTCGATACCCGCAAGAAATTCGCCCAGACGTTTGAACAGGTGCGGCAGAACTTCCAGCGCACCTTCCGTGAACTGTTCGGCGAGGGGGCGCGGGCCAATCTGGTGCTGACCGACGACTCCGACCCGCTGGAAAGTGGCATCGAGATCATCGCCAAGCCGCCGGGCAAGAAGCTGCAGACCATTTCGCTGCTGTCCGGTGGCGAGCGATCGCTGACCGCGGTGGCGATGCTGTTCTCGATCTACATGGTCAAGCCCTCGCCGTTCTGCGTGCTCGACGAGCTGGACGCCCCGCTCGACGAGGCCAACATCGGCCGGTTCCTCAAGATGCTCGACCGCTTTCTCGACCACAGCCAGTTTGTCATCGTCACCCACAACAAGCGCACGATGAACCGCTGCGACGTGATGTACGGGGTCACGATGGAGGAGTTCGGCGTCAGCAAGCCGGTGGGCATCCGCATCTCCGGCAACGAGGAAGACCCGGCGGAACTGCCCGAGGTCCCCGCCAAGAAAAAGACCATAACCGCGATCCAATAGCGGCCAGGACGCCGGCTTTGGAACAGCCGGGCGGAGGCCCTGCCAGGCTTGTCATGGAATAAGCGGGCTACAACGGACTCAGGAACCCAACAGGATCGCAACGGCATCGGCGAACTGAATCCGGCTGTCAGGCGCATCAGTGGATGCCGACCACCGGTCATTCCCGCGCCTGAAAGCGATCCACCTCCGAGACCTTGTCTGCCGCCATGAATCCGTCCCGCCAAACCACCTCCACTTCAAAGACCCCTGCCGGTGTCTTCACGCCCGCCACCACCCGCCGCCGGTCACCCGGTTCGGCGACATCGTCGGCAGCATGGGCATGCGTCTGGCTGGTGTCCGGTTGGCTGGTCCTCGCCGCCGGTGTGACCAGCACCGGGGCGCAGCCGCCACGCGCCGTCGCCGCGGTTGCCGACGGCCTGGAGGAGCTGTATCAACGATATGTCACCGGCGACGGGGTGCGTTACGCCGCCTGGCAGGCCAACGCCGGGGATCGCCGGAAACTGGGACAGGCGGCGCAATTCTACGCCGCGACCCGAGCCCCGGCCGACCGCAACGAATCACTGGCCTGGCACCTGAATGCCTACAATGTGTGGGTCCTCGAATTGATCATGCGGGTCTACCCGGTCGACGGGCCGCTGGCGGCCGACGAGGAGTTCTTCGAGCGCCGCAGCATCACCGTGACCGGCCGGCAGATGAGCCTCAACGAGCTGGAGCACGGCATGATCCGCCCTCGGTTCAAGGAGCCGCGGATTCACTTCGCCGTCAATTGCGCCGCCGCCAGTTGCCCGCCGCTGCATCCGCAGCCGTTCGCAGGCGCCACCCTCGACCGGACCCTCGACCGCCTGACCAGGGATTTCGTCAACCGTCATCCCCACGGCGTACGCAGCCAGCGCGGGGGAGCGGTGGTGGCGCTGTCGAAGATCTTCGAATGGTATGCCGAGGACTTCGGCGGCGAGCAGGCCTTGGTCAACTACGTCAACCAATACCGCGACCAGGCTCTGGCCGCTGGCGCCGAGGTGACGTTTCTCGACTATGACTGGCGCCTGAACGCGGCGAGGTGATCCAGCCGGTGCTTGCTGCCCGCGGGTTGGTTTGGATTCGCCTCCCCCCGGCTTTGTTGCCAAACTGGCCTTGAAACTGCGGGCACACCGGGCCATCAAGCCGTGCCGGCCAAACGCCCGGCGGCCCCTTCGCACCGCCGCCACCGCCGATGGTCCGGCATTCGCCATCGCATTCCAGCCGCGCCCGCGGTATCCTGCTTCAACCATCATCATGCACGCACCGGCAGACGTTCTCATCGGCACCCCCAGTCCCAAGCTCGAATCCACCACGGAGGCCATCAAGACTGCCATCCACAACCATCTCTCCTACACCTTGGCGCACAGCCCGGAGATGGCCACCAAGCGCGACTGGTGGGTCGCGGTCTGCATGGCGGTCCGTGACCGAGTGCTGCAGAAGTCCCTCCGCACCATGCGCCACCATCGCGAGGTCAATACCCGCCGGGTCCACTACCTGTCGCTGGAATACCTGATGGGGCGCCTGCTGGAGAACAACCTGCGCAACTCGGGCCTCTACGACGTCACCAAGGCCGCCCTCGCGGAACTCGGCAGCGACCTCGACGAACTGCTGGACGAGGAGTCCGACATGGGCCTCGGCAACGGCGGCCTCGGCCGGCTCGCCGCCTGCTTCCTCGACTCAATGGCCACCCTCGACCTGCCGTCGGTGGGCTACGGCATCCACTACGAGTTCGGCCTGTTCCGCCAGAAGTTCGACGACCAGGGACGCCAGATCGAGCGGCCCGACGCCTGGATCGGCGGCGGCAACCCGTGGAAGATCGTGCGACCCGAATACGAGGTCACCGTGCGCCTCTACGGCCGCGTGGAACAGCAGTTCGACGACAACGGCAACCCGACTCCGGTGTGGGTCGACACCCGCGAGATCATCGGCCAGCCATCGGACATTCCCATCGTGGGTTACGACTCGTTCACGGTCAATTTTCTGCGCCTGTGGAAGTCGTGTGCCTCCAACGAGTTCGACTTTGATGTCTTCAACCGGGGCGGCTACGTCGAGGCGGTGCGCGAGAAGGTGCTCGGCGAAACCGTGTCCAAGGTGCTGTATCCCAACGACGCCACCGAGTCCGGCCGCGAGCTGCGGTTGGTGCAGCAGTATTTTTTCGTCGCCTGCTCCCTGCGCGACATCATCCGCCGCCACCAGCGCGACCAGCGCAACAGCTGGGACAACTTCGCCGACAAGGTGGCGATCCAGCTCAACGACACCCACCCGGCCGTGGCGGTGGTCGAGCTGATGCGCATCCTGGTTGACGAGGAGGGGCTCGAGTGGGAGCGCGCCTGGGAGATCTGCCAGCAGACCTTCTCCTACACCAACCACACCCTCCTGCCGGAGGCGCTCGAGCGCTGGAGTGTGCCCCTTTTCGAGAAGGTCCTGCCCCGACACCTGCAGCTGATCTTCGAGATCAACCAGCGCTTCCTCGACCAGATTGCCGCCATCCACCCCGACGACCCCGGCAAGCTGCAGCAGCTCTCGATCATCGAGGAGGGCGACCCCAAGATGGTCCGCATGGCCTTCCTGTCGGTCATCGCCAGCCATTCCACCAACGGTGTCGCCGCCCTCCACACCAAGCTCCTCACCGAGCGCCTTTTCCCTGAATTCCACAAACTTTACCCGGAGCGCTTCAACAACAAGACCAACGGCATCACCCCGCGCCGCTGGCTGAAGTGCTGCAACCCCGAGTTGTCGGAGCTGATCGACCGCACCATCGGCGATGGCTGGCCCAAGGACCTGGACCGGCTGCAGCAACTCGCCTCCCACGCCGTCGACCCGGAATTCCAGCGCGAGTTCCTGGCGATCAAGCTGCGCAACAAGGAGCGGCTGGCCGGAATCATCCGCGAGCGGTGCGGCGTCGGGGTCGACCCGTCGGCCATGTTCGACGTCCAGATCAAGCGGCTCCACGAGTACAAGCGGCAGCATCTCAACCTGCTGCACATCCTGACGCTTTACCGGCAACTGCTCAACGATCCGGACTCGGCGGCGATCACGACCCCGCGGGTGTTCATCTTCGCCGCCAAGGCGGCGCCCGGTTACTACCTGGCCAAGACCATCATCCACGCCATCAACGCCGTCGCCCACCGGATCAACCACGACGACCGCATCAACGGCCTGCTCAAGGTCGCGTTCATTCCCAATTACGGCGTCACCATGGCCGAGCGCATCATCCCCGCAGCCGACCTCTCGGAGCAGATCAGCACCGCCGGCAAGGAGGCCTCGGGCACCGGCAACATGAAGCTGGCGCTCAACGGCGCGCTCACCATCGGCACCCTCGACGGCGCCAACGTCGAGATCCGCGAGGAGGTCGGCGACGACAACATCTTCATCTTCGGCCTCACCGTCGACGACGTCGATGACCTGCGCGAGCAGGGCTACAACCCCTGGGACATCTACTGGCAGGACGAGGAGCTGCGCACCTCGCTCGACTGGCTGACCTCCGGCTACTTCACCGGCAATGCCGGCGATTTCCAGCCAATCCGCGACAGCCTGCTGGACGGGGGCGACCCGTTCCTGGTGCTGGCCGACTACCGCGCCTACGTCAAGGCCCAGCGGCAGGCGGCCAAGGCCTTCCAGAACCCGAGGCACTGGGCCCGCATGGCCATCCTCAACACCGCCAGCGTCGGCAAGTTCTCCTCCGACCGCACCATCCGGCAATACGCCGAGGAAATCTGGAACCTGCAGCCGGTTCGCCCGAACGACGGCGACTGAGCCATCAATCCGTCGCCGCGACCATCAGCCGATCGACCTCCTCGTGGTCGATCGTCGGCAGCCGGCGGCGCTTGTCACCCAGCCGCGGCACACAGCCGATCAGCGCCTTGGTGTAGGGGTGGCGCGGTGCCTCCAGCACCTGCTCCACGGTGCCGGTCTCCACGATGTGGCCGCGGAACATCACCGCCACCTTGTCGGCCACGTCACGGATGATGCCGAAATTGTGCGTGATCATTATCAACGACATGTTGAGCGACCGCTTCAGCTCGACCAACAAGTCCATGATCTGCTTCTGGATGGTCACGTCGAGCGCAGTGGTCGGCTCGTCCGCCACCAGCAACCCCGGCCGGCAGCACAACGCCATCGCGATCATCACCCGTTGCTGCATCCCCCCGCTCAACTCGTGCGGATAAGCCTTGATCCGCTTCTCGGGCTCGATGATGCCGACCCGGTAAAGCCAGTCGATGATCTCCTGGTCGACGTCCGTCACATCGGGCCGGTGCAGCTTGAGCACCTCGGCCATCTGGCTCCGAATGGTGAACACGGGGTTCAACGAAGTCGACGGCTCCTGGAACACATAGGCGATCTGGTTGCCTCGCAGCTGCCGCAACTGCCGTTCTTTCATCGCCAGCACCTCCTCCCCCTGCCACAGGATCTGCCCCTCAAGCCGCGCCGGCGGCTCGGGCAGAAGACGCGTCAACGCCAGCGCCGACACGCTCTTGCCGCTGCCGCTCTCCCCCACCACCGCCAGTGACTCGCCGGCCGCCAGATCAAACGACACCCCGTGCACGGCACGGAACGGTTCCTGTCCATACGATTCAAAGTCGATCGTCAGGTCGCGGACGGAAAGTTGGGCAGGCTCGGCCATGATAGTCTGTTGATCTGGGTCTGGTGGATGGTGGAAAAGGAAGACAATGGCCCCATGGCCGGCGGCGCCAGCGACCGAACCGGTCCCGTCGCGAACCACCCGCCCCCGTCAGGGCACCGGCCGGCGGCGGCTCGCCAGCCGCCAGCGGGCGCGTTCCCATAATCGGCAGCTGACACGAAAACTCAAGGCCACAGTCGCCAACGGCCACGCCCACATCGCCAACTGCTCCCAGCCGAACGGAAACGCCGGCGCCCCCGGCTCGCCAGCCAGCGCCGCCGGCAGCCACTGCGACGCCTGCAGCACCACCGCCCCCATCAGCAGCAAGGCCACACGCGCCAGCATCCACGGCATCATCGCCAGCCCCAGCGCCGGCAGCAGATGCCGGCGGCGGAAATCCCTCGCCCGCAGACCGATCGCCTCACAGGCCTCGCTGACCGCCCCGGCGCGCACCCAGAACGACGCCAGCTGCCGCGCCCGGCTGGTGCCTTCGAGCAGGCTGCCCGCCAGCGCCAGCAGCAAGCCGTGCCACCACGCCATACCGAGACCCCAGGTGCCCATCAGAGCCGCCACCCACCACGGCCAGTGCCCGCCACCACGGGCCAGATAGGCCAGCCACAGCCCGGTCGGCCCCGGCCGGCCGCTGACCATATAGATCGACACCGCCCACAACAGCACCGCGGTCGCTCCGGCCGCCGCGGGCACAGTCCAGAGCACCGTGCCAACCCCCGCGGACAGCCAGGCCACCGCCACTGGCACCGCCAGCAGCGGCAATCCCCAGGCCGGCCAACCCCAGCGCCCGGTCTCCAGCCCCAGCAAGGTCCCGTGCACCCGCTGCAACGAGGCCACCACCATCGGCACCCCGCCCGCCACCCGCTCTGCCCAGGCACCCACGCCGGTGAACCCGCACCACAACCAGCCAAGCCACAACCAGCCCGCGACCGCCGCTGCCGGCACACCGCCGTCAGCGACCGCTCCCGACTCCCCCCAACCCGACAACCAGAACGCCAACCCCGGCCCCCGCAACAACACCCCTGCCGTCAACAACATCAGCAGACTCCACGGCAACGCATCCCTCATCGCGTGAACCAGCGCCGGCGCCGCGCCACCGAGCCGGTGTCGATACTCCAGCGCCGCCGGCGACAGGCCGCGAGCGGCCAGCGGCGGACTCTCAGCCAGCCGGCGTCGTGCCCGCAGCAGCGCGTGCCTCATCCGCCCCAGCGTCACGCCCGCCACCACCAGTGCCACAAGCCCCGCCACCAACCAGGGCGTAAAATCAAACGTCACCCCGGCCATCGACTCCTCCGGGATCCCCCACGATTGCCACAAGGCCGGCAGCGGGCGCCGCGATTCAAGCGAGTCCCGCGCCAGCCACCAGGGCAGCAGCCAGGCCGGCAGCAGCGCCAGCCACTCCAACCCCAGCCCGGGAAGCGCCAGCCAGCCGCCACGGCGCCGTGACGACAGCAGCGCGAGCGCCAACGCCACCGATCCCCCGACCACCAGCCCGATCACCCATAAAACCGCCGTCACTGCGGCCGCCCCCACCACCAATGGTGACAGCATGGCCCTGGTGATGGCACCCGGACCAGGCACTTCGACACCGATCCCCATGGCCGGGGCCAGCAGCGCCACGGCCATTACCGCCATCCACCAGGCCGCGCAGCCCGCCACCCACCTCCACACCATCGACGGCTGCGGCACCAAGCGCCCGGCCTGCTTCATCATAACTCATCCGCCCTCCCGTCCGCGGAACTCGGGGTCGGATCCACTCCCCCAATTGGCCCGGAAACGGGAACTTCCACGTCCCTTCCCGGCGATCCCTCATCGGCGTGTCCAGACGGTTCCCCATTGCCTGAGATCAGCAACCGCGCCAGGCCGGACCCACCCGTAGGGCCGTGACGCTGGTTTGCGCCCGGCCAGTTCGGTTCGCCCGAGCGCCCCACTTCGGAATGGTCACCCGAAAGCAGCCATTCGGGATCGCCGCGCAATTCACCGACCTCCAGCGCCAGCGGTCGTCCCCAGCCCAACCGCTCGACCCTCAGATCAATCGACTGGGCCCGCTGCCGCGCCCGGCCATCTTCCAGGCTCTCGCCGAACTGCAGCAGCAATTCGTCCATCCGTGCGTCCCCTCCGTCCGCTCTGGCCGGACCATGCCACCAGCCGAGCACCGCAGTCGGATCCCCAGACCGCAGACGCACCAGCCAAGCCTCCAGCTGCAAGCCCGGGGCGGAATCGGCTCCGATCCCAGGCTGGACGCCGAAGTCCGCCACCACTTCCACCCCCTTCCGCTGCCACACCCTCCCCAGCGCCGCCTGCAACTCCGCCCCCCGCCCAGCCTCGCCCGCCACCCGAAGCCGAACCGCGACCGGAACCACCGGCGCCTGCGGCTCGTCGTTCAAGGCGAAGTCCGGCGCCTCGTCCTCGTCCAGCCACCATGGCTGCCACAGGCGCCAGCCCTCGCCCGGCAGCGCGCCTTCATCCCACTGCCGCATCAACCAACGTCTGACCTCCACCTCATCCAAACCCTCGACCGAAGCATTGTCCCCACCGCTTTCAGCTGCCGGGCCCTTCATCCAGATAAGCCACCAATCCGCCTGGCGCCGGGTTTCGAGCCGCGGCCAACCGCGCAGCGGCGAATCCTCGGCCACCACCAGTGGACGGAATTCCCCGGCCCGGGTTTCAATCCCGTGCAGCAAACCCAGCTCCGCCCACCGCTCGCGGCGCGGAGATCGGCCCGCCTCAAGCCATACCACCTCCGACTCGCGGCTCCGCCCGCCACGAGCCGGTCGCTCCCCGCCTTCCCCCACACCGCCACCCCCTGCATCCGCCGGCGTGAAATCGAACCGCCGCAACACCACCCGCTCCCCGGGCAGCCACTCAACCAGCTCCACCGGTCCGCAGCCAATCAACCTGGACACCGAACCTGGGCCGATACTTCCCTCACTCTCCCCGGCAGGATCCGCCTCCGGGCGCCGCAGCACGGGCACTTCGGTCCACGGTGCCAGCAACGAGCCCTGCGGCTGCCACAACCGCAACGCCACCCGATGCTCCTCAACCCGTTCCCAGCTGATGATGCGCCGAAACAGGTCAAAACCCGGCCAATCCCGCCCCCGCGGCCCTCGCCCGGGCCCCTCGGCAGGATCCGTCCCCCGCCCGATCCGGGCGCCCACGCCCGTCACCACGCCCACCCCCGCACGCCAACGGTCGGTCAACTCCACCACGTCCCGACCGGTGAACGGCCGGCCGTCGTGCCACCTCGCCTCGGGATCGAGGTCAAATTCCAACACCACCTCGTCCAGCCAGCGGCCGAGCGCCGTCATCTCCAGGGTCGGTTGCAGCCTGGTGCGCGCGGACAATCTCGTTGCCAATTCCCGCTCCACCCGTTCGGCCCCGCCGGCCACGATCAACTCAAAGGCCTCAAACCCATCCAGCCACAACGCCTTGACCCCCGCCAGCTCAGTGCCCTCCTCAATGAACTCGCGCGCCAACTGCTCGGCGTGGTCGGATGCCGCCACCCGCAACCGGGCCAGTGAGATCACCGACAAGTCAGCAACCAGATCCGCCACCTCCTCCGCCGCTTGTTCATTCGACCGGTCAAACCGGATCCGCAACTCATCCTCAATGACCTCGATCTCGGCCAGGCCCCACGCCACCCAACGCTCGGCCCCTAGTTCGCGCAACCGGTCAGCCGCCAGCCCGGCATCCTCCGGCCTGCGGAAGAAAATCCGGGTGGTCTGATGCGCCCGCCAACCCGTCACCAGATCAGGCCTGATCCGGCCGGCCTCATCCACCCGCAGCAGTGGTCGCCCGACCTCGCCCCGCCACAACCACGCCCAGCCCGGATCCCGCAACGCCTCGTCGAGCGGCGCGATCTGCTGCAGGCCCAGCCTTGGCCCCTCATCCGCGGGTTGCCACACCGGCTGCTGGCGCCACGACTGCCAAAGCCAGCCCCCGACCGCAACCGCCAGCAGCGCAGGGCCAAACGTAAGCAGCCGGGGAACCCACATCGGCGCAGCCTAGAGTGACGGCCCGCAAAGTGCCAAGCCTTTCTTCCGCTCCCGGCCCGATTCAAACCACACCGCCGCTAGTTCGACAGCTCATGCCAGCGGATCGCCCGGTGCATCAGGTCGGCGCTGGAACCACAGCCCAGTTTGTGGCGCAGGTGGCAACGGTGCGTCTCCACCGTCTTGGGGCTGCGCTTGAGGATCGCCGCGATCTGGCGCACGGTATGACCCTGCCCCAGCAACTTGAACACTGCCTTCTCCACCCGGCTGAGCCGCCCGAGATCCGGTGCCACTTCCCCCGCCGGCCCAGGCTCTCCCGCCCAGCGCTGCCGGGAGGCATCCCCCACTCCAACCGCATACACCCGCCGCCCGCGCGCCACCCCGCGCAGACCCCGCAACAACACCTCGGGCGGTCGCCGCTTGTCAAACAGCCCGCCCACACCCAGCCGCCGGCAGCCATCCGCCAAGGCCGGCGACGGCTGGCGGGTGAACACCGCCACTTTCACCGTCGGCAGCGCACCCCGCAGGCGGCGAATCAAATCCAAACCGCCGCCGTCGGTAAAGTGCAACTCGGTCACCACCAGATCCGGCCGCCTCGCACGCACGGCCTCAAGCCCCACCGCCGGATCAGCCGCCTGCGCCACTACTCCAAACCCGTCCACCCGGTCAAGCCAGCTCGACACTCCGGCCCGCGCCACCGGTTGCGGATCGATCACCACCACCCGCCACAGCAGGTGCGGGTGACCGTGGCTCGTCACCCCGCCCCCGGCGGAGGCAGGCAAGGTGGAGGCGGCAGCGGCATTCGGGATGGGGCGGATGGTCATGGGACGGAGGGAAAATGACACGGATGGGAATGGGACAGACAAGGGTTGCCACGACGAAAAGGCCCGCCGCAGCAGCGCTGCCAGAGGTGCTGGCTCGTTGTTCTATACGGCAACAAATTATAACTGTTACAGACTTCCCTCGTTTTTTCGCACCGGATTGGCCCGTCAGGCCGCCCGCGCCGTCACCC
>SKLO01000438.1 GCA_007123195.1 Verrucomicrobiales bacterium
TCGGGGCGCGCCTGCTGGCCAAAGAGATGTCGCAGGAGGACGTGGCCAAGATGGACGCCGGCCCCAAGGAGACCTGGCCGCCGGAGCTGTGGCAGAAACTCGGCTTCAGCCCGCCGCAGGATAAGCCGGAGTAACCCAGCCGACTCAGTGAGTGCCTGACGGCGTCGGTGGTGGCCTGCGTTTGGGGGACTCGGCGCCCGATCGTTCCACCATAAGCAAGGTGGCCCCCGCACTGAATGGGGGGCTCCGCACGGAGCGTATTTGGGGACACCTCCGGACGCGTGGCGCGCCTGACTACGCAGTTGGCGTAGCAGAGGTCAACCCGGTTTGGGCCGTGAGTGGCAACCGACACAGGGGGGTGCGCTCGCGCGCGGGGGCGGGCGCGCGAGGGCCACGTGATTTGCGGAGCAGGCGGCACCAGGTAGCGGTGCCTGTCTGGCTGGCCTTCTGGCAAGTCTTCGGGGCTGGCGGAACAGCTCCAAACGGGGGTTGAGCCGCCGTCGGTCGCCGGCCTGAAATCAGCGGGCCGGTTCAGTTCCCGGCGGGACCGCCCTGCATGACCTGACTGACTTGGCTGGACTTATGGTCAGTTCTATTGTCACACGGACAGCCTTTTTCCCGTGTAACTCGTTGATGCTCAGGATGGAGCGGGTTACGGGAATCGAACCCGTATAGTCAGCTTGGAAGGCTGGAGCTTTACCATTAAGCTAAACCCGCGTCGACACCTCTCATAATAACGCCAGGTAGAGCGTGAGGCAAGGGAAAATGCCGTGGCCGCCGCATCCACTCTCCATTCACCATTCACCGGGCGGCGGGGACGCCGCTTCGGCGCCTCATCTCTTTGTGCCAACGCTGGCGCGCGCGCCGGCGGCACCATTCGCCGTAGTCGCCACCGAGCGCCGCCAGTTCGTCGCCGGCCACCAGCGTTTGCCGCCAGTCGCCGGGGATCGCCTCCTCACCGTGCAACAATCCGGCCATGGCGCCGGCCACGCAGCCGGTGGTGTCGGTGTCGTCGCCGAGATTGACCGCGTGCAGCACCGCGTCCCGGTAGTTGTCGTGCCGCAGGTTGACCCACAGAGACGACTCGAGCGTGTCGATCACGTGCCCGCTGCCGCTGACCTGATGCTCGCCGAGCTGGCCCAGTCGCTCCGGGCGCAGCCTTTCGAAATGGGCGCGCTCGTTGGTGGAGAAGTCCCAGCGGCGGTCCATCACGCGCCAGGCGAAGTCGATGGCGCCGGCGATGTCGCCGCCGTGGAAGAGGTCGGCCAGCACCAGGCAGGCGAACGCGCAGCAGAACCGGGACCGTTCGTGCGCGTGGGTCAGGGCGGACATGCGCGAGGCATGCCCGACCAGGTCCGGATCGTCGAGGTGGGCCAGGGCCACCGGCAGGATGCGCATCAGCGATCCGTTGCCGTTGCTGTGCTCGCCGGTGCCGCCGCAGTGCTCCGGTGCTTGACCGGCGGCGAATCGGGAGATGGCGGCGCTGGTGGCGCCGCCGATGTCGAACACCCGGCCGTGCGGCGTGTGGGCGCCCTCGCCCGACCAGCGGTGGAACTCGGCCATCGCCGCTGCGGGATCGGCTTCACCGGACTGCAGGAATCCCCTCATCGTGGCCACGATCATCGAGCTGTCGTCCGACCATGTTCCGGCCGGCTGGTGATGGCTGCCGAACCCGCGCATGCCGGTCACCGGATCGCTCCGGAGCTGCCCGCGCGAGCGGAACTCGACCGGCACGCCGAGCGCGTCACCGACCGCGGCGCCGATCAAGGCGGCGCGTGAGCGCTCCGCCCACGCCACCGCAGGCCGCGCCCACCGCTTGACAAACTCCCGCTGGCGCGGGAACTCGGGGCTGGCGGAGCTGGCGGCGGCCGAGCAGGCCTGCCATTGGCGCGTGAGAGAGGACAGCGCCTCGTCGCCGTCGAGCGCGCAGGTGTCGGCCAGCAGGCAGCCGGCGGCCACGCCGGTGCGACCGCGCCCGCCGAGGCAGTGGAGGTAGGAGACCATCCCCTGATGACGGAACCGGCGCAGGCTGCGCAGGATCGCCCGGGCCCGGCCCTCCGTCCGCGGCACTGACAAGTCCTCCACAGGGAAGCGCTCGAACTGCAGTTGCGCGGGATCACCGCCGAGTTCGCGGAGAATCCGCCGCGCCTCGTCGGCGTAGGGCCACACCAAGCCGCCGTCGCCGGTCTCGTGGCTCTCCGTCAGGTCGACAAAAGCGCGCACGCCCGCCTGGAGCAGCGACCTCATCACCTGTTCGGCCTCCCGGCGGTCGTCGCGGAACGGGTAACGACCGCAGAGAACGGAGCCCGGGATCAGCCAGTAGCTGCGGGGAAACGGCGGTGTCGGCAGCGGCGGTTCCGGATCGGAAGGGCAGGGGAGGGCGGGCTTGGCAAGGCGGTTCATGCGCGGGTGGGGTGGGCGGCTGGTCAGCGGAATGTGCCGGTGGCGGGATCATCGCGGCGCCGATATGGCGGCGCAAGCGCCCGGGTGGGACGGGACGCGCTCGCGATGATCGGTGGAGCCCTCGGAGTGCGTTGGCACGACCTGCACCTTACACGCAAAGTTGTTTCCACCTCAATAGGCGCGGGTTTCGCGCACAAGCGCGCAAGGAGAAACGGCGACTTGTCCGCCATAGCCTTGGCGAAGGCTGGATCCCTGCCGTTCAAGCGTCACCTTTGATGCAGTGGCCCCCACCCGCCGCGACCCCTCACGGCAAGGATGCCGTGGCTCCTTGGAGGGTCTGTAACGTGCGATCCTTATTGCTATCACAGGATTACGGAACTTTGCGTGTAAGGTGCATGGCACGACTCCGTTCGAACTTCCGGCCAACCCGGTTCAACGGCGGGAGGGTTGTCGCAAATCGATCTGGCGCAACAGGGTGGCTGGGATGGTGCGGAAGTGCGGGCGCCGATGAACCAGCACCAAATCAACCGCCAAGACCTGCCGGGATCATGGCTCCGCGGTGCGCCCGGTCTCAGCCGCCGGCGACCACGCGGATGATCTCCAGTTGATCGCCGTCGCGCACCAGGGTGGCGGCATGCTGGGCCGGCAGCAGTGGCTCGCGGTTGTGCTCGATCACCACCGGGATCTCGGCCATCGAAATTTCGTGCAGCAAATCGCCCAAGGTCATCGAGTCGCGGTCAAAGGTCTTGTTTTCGCCGTTGATCACCAGCTTCATGCCGCCACCGTTCCCATGTATTGACCGGTCGCCAAGAAAAACTTCACCGCAGCCGCGAGCTTGCTCACCGCCGCCCGCCGCCCGAAGCTGACGCCGTCGCCCCCGTCGCCGGCGCCGGAAGATCCGCCTGCCACCATATTGCCTGCCATGAGTTCTGCTGAGCCCCCATTCCGTCCCCGGCGCCGCCGGACCGCTTGTCACCGACTCCGCCACCCTTCACCGATGGCGTTGGCGGTGTTGTCCGCATTTGCGCTCGGATCGGTGGCGGGGGAGATGGGCGGTCAGGTCGTCATCGATGCGCCGCCCGGGGCGGTTGATCCCTCTGCGTTGACCTTGGTGGTGTATCACGAGGGCGTCGAGGAGAGCGTGGCGCTGGCGCGGCGCTACGCCGAGGTGAGGGGCATCGACGAGGGGCGCCTGATCGGCCTCGATCCGCCGCAGGCTGCCACCATCACCCGCGAGCAGTTTGACCAAACCATGCGCGACCCGCTGCGGGTGGAACTGGAGGCGCGCGGACTTTGGCAGGTCGAGCGCAGCCCGCTGGGATCGACCGTGACCGGCATGCGGGTCCGGTTTGTCGCGCTGATGCACGGCCTGCCGCGGCGCATTGAGCCGCTCGACCGCGAAGCCCCGGCCGGTCGGGAGGACGCGGCCAGTGTGGATTCGGAACTGGCCGCGCTGGCCATGCTGCGGGCGCCGCTGGCCGGTCCCCTGCAGAACCCGTATTTTCGCCGCGACGAACCGGCCGTGGAGCTGGTGGCACCGGTGTTGTTGGTGAGCCGGCTCGACGCCGGTTCGGCCGCGACCGCGGGACGCATGCTGACCGACAGCCTGGCGGCCGAGCGCGATGGGGTGGAGGGCTTTGCCTACATCGACTACGCCCGCCGCACCGGTGGTTACCAGCAGGGCGAGCAGTGGCTTGAGCAGGCGGAACAACACCTGTGGGCGGCCGGCGTCCCGGTGGTGGCCGAGCGTCACAACACCCTGTGGCTGCA
>SKLO01000525.1 GCA_007123195.1 Verrucomicrobiales bacterium
GACGGAGGGCACACGACATGGCCTTGCTCAACTTCGAAAAGAAATACCGCGTCCGGGGCGGGACGCTGATCGGCGGCGACCTGTTCGATTTCTGGGTGGGCCCGTTCTACGTCGGCTTCTTCGGCGTCACGACCGCCTTCTTCTCCGCCCTCGGCACCGTCCTGATCCTCTGGGGCGCCTCGCAGGGCGGCACCTGGAACGTCTGGCTGATCAACATCGCCCCCCCCGACCTGTCCTACGGCCTGAAATTCGCGCCGCTGATGGACGGCGGGCTCTGGCAGCTCATCACCATCTGCGCCCACGGCGCCTTCATCTCGTGGGCCCTGCGCGAAGTGGAAATCTGCCGCAAGCTCGGCATCGGCTTCCACGTGCCGATCGCCTTCGGCGTCGCCATCTTCGCCTACACCACGCTGGTGGTGTTCCGCCCGCTGCTGCTGGGCGCCTGGGGCCACGGCTTCCCCTACGGGATCTTCTCGCACTTGGACTGGGTGTCGAACGTCGGCTACCAGTATCTGCACTTCCACTACAACCCGGCCCACATGCTGGCGGTGACCTTCTTCTTCACCACCACCCTGGCGCTGGCGCTGCACGGCGGCCTGATCTTGTCCTCGACCAACCCCCAGAAGGGCGAGGAAGTGAAGACCCCCGAGCACGAAGACACCTTCTTCCGCGACTTCATCGGCTACTCGGTCGGCACGCTCGGCATCCACCGGGTCGGCCTGCTGCTGGCCCTCAACGCCGGCTTCTGGTCGGCGATCTGCATCATCATCTCGGGACCGCTCTGGACCAAGGGCTGGCCGGAGTGGTGGAACTGGTGGCTCGAACTGCCGATCTGGCCGGCCGGCTGAGGGGGACAGAGACATGGCATCGCTTCTCGAATACCAGAACATCTTCACCCAAGTGCAGGTCCGCGGGCCCATCGAGGCCGGGGTTCCCTCGGCCGACAGCGCCGAAGGGCGCGTGGGCACGGGCTTCCACAACTCCCTGATCGGCTGGATCGGCAACGCCCAGCTCGGGCCGATCCACCTCGGCGCCTTCGGCGTCCTCTCGCTGGTCACGGGCCTGCTGTGGTTCGTGATCGTCGGCCTGAACATGCTGGCCTCGGTCGGCTGGAACCTGGGCTTCTTCATCCGCGACCTGTTCTGGCTGGCGCTGGAACCGCCGGGGCCCGAACACGGCCTGTCCATTCCGCCGCTCAACGACGGCGGCTGGTGGTTCATCGCCTCGTTCTTCCTGCTGGTCTCGGTGATGAGCTGGTGGGTGCGGACCTACCGCCGCGCCATCGCCATGGGCATGGGCACCCACGTCGCCTGGGGCTTCGCCGCGGCGATCTGGCTGTTCCTGGTGCTGGGCCTGATCCGTCCCATCATGATGGGATCCTGGTCCGAGGCGGTGCCCTACGGCATCTTCCCGCACCTCGACTGGACCGCGGCCTTCTCGATCCGCTACGGCAACCTGTTCTACAACCCCTTCCACGCCCTCTCGATCGCCTTCCTCTACGGCTCCACCCTTCTCTTCGCCATGCACGGCGCCACCATCCTGGCGGTGACCCGTCTGGGCGGCGACCGCGAGATCGAACAGATCACCGATCGCGGCACCGCCTCCGAACGGGCGGCGCTGTTCTGGAGGTGGACGATGGGCTTCAACGCGACCATGGAAGGCATCCACCGCTGGGCCTGGTGGTTCGCCGTGCTGACCCCGATCACGGGCGGCATCGGCATCCTCCTGTCCGGCACGGTCGTGGACAACTGGTACCTCTGGGCGGTCGATCACGGCTTCGCGCCCCAGTACGGCACCACCTGGGGCGGCGTGACGCTCGACCCGGCTGCGGGAGGGAACTGAGATGGACTTCAACTTCTTCGAAAAGATCAAGTTCAAGCAGCCCTTCCGCTTCATCGACATCGCCGTGCAGATCGGCATCGGCGGCGTGGCGGTGATCGTGGTGGCCTACTGGATCCTCTGGGGGTCGCCCACCAAGGTCGAGGTCGAACAGTCCGGCTTCCGCGGCACCGGCATGGCGCAGCTCGAATTTGAAAGCGAGCTGCGGCGGCTGGCGAGCGTCAACGTGATGCCCGAGTCCGAAGAACCCTGGATCCCCGAGGGCGGCGAACCGCTGGCCCGGGACATCTACGAGAACGTCCAGGTGCTGGGCAATCTGACGGAAGACAACTTCAACCGTCTGATGCTGGCGATCACCGAATGGGTCAGCCCGGAACTGGGCTGCGTCTACTGCCACGGCGACCTGGCGCTCGAGGACTACGGCCAGGACAACCTCTACACCAAGATCGTCGCCCGCTCGATGCTGCAGATGACCATCAACATCAACAGCCAGTGGACCGACCACGTCGCCGAGACCGGGGTGAACTGCTACACCTGCCACCGCGGTCAGAACGTGCCCGAATACCTCTGGTTCGAGCCCGAGCCGGTCACGACGCTGGGTCCGAACTCCGCCTACCAGAACCGCCCGATCCCGATCGCCGGCTATTCCTCGATGTCCGCACGGGCGATCCAGGACTACCTGGTCGGGGACGAGGAAATCCGCCAGCTCCCGACCATGCCGAACCAGAAGAACGACACCTTCGGCACGATCCAGAGCACCTACAAGAACTACTCGCTGATGATCCACATGTCGGAAAGCCTCGGGGTCAACTGCACCTTCTGCCACAACACCCGGGCGATGTCGCAGTGGGATCAGTCTCCGCCCCAGCGCGTCACCGCCTGGCACGGGATCCGGATGGTGCGCGAGATCAACAACGTCTATCTCGACCCCCTGCAGCCGGTCTATCCGCCCGAACGGCTCGGCCCGCTCGGCGACGCGCCCAAGGCCATGTGCACCACCTGCCACCAGGGCGTGAACAAGCCGCTCTACGGCGCCCCGGCGGTGGCCAACTGGCCCGAGCTGGTCTCGACCGACCCGGTCTATCCCGAAGAAGCCGCGATGGCGGACTGATCCGCCCCCGCACGACCCCCCGGCGGGCCCTGAGCAAGCCCGGCGGGGAAGGCCCTCCGAAAACGACCGCGCCGCCTCGGGGCTCCGGGGCGGCGCGCTTGTTTTCGGGGGGCGGGCGGCGTCCGCGCGGTCGAGATGTCCGCTTCGAGCCCGGAGTGACCGATGCTGCGCACTGCGTTGACGTCCGGTTCAACGCAAGTTCATTGACATTTGCAGCGGGCACTCGCAAAGTTCCTTCATGTTTGAAGACCTTGCGATCCAGTATGTTCACCAGACGGAGGGCAGTCTGCGGTTGATTTCCTATGGGATCATCATCGCAGGCGCTCTTGTCGCGGCAGTCTTTCAAAGGAGTACCACTGAGCTGCGGCGTGCTCCCTACTTCGCCTATGTCGGTCTTCTGTTTTTGATCGCCACCGCATCACAGATTGTCTGGTTTGGCTCTATCCCGGCAATGACTGGCGGCTTCCTTTGGGTCTTCATGCTCGTGGACGTAGTTGCCGGCCTTGGGGTCGGCTACGCGTTAGCCATCATTGCGATGGCTCGATCCCGCGACGCCTACGGCCATGCGCGGATGGCTGCCCTTGCATTCATACCGATTGCGAATTTCTGGCTCCTGCTCACGCCGTCGAAGAATGAAGTTTCTGCCAATCGCACGCCGACGATCCCGCTACTGACTGGTTACTTGGGAGTGCTGACGGGCTTTGTGCTTCTCTTCACGAGCGCCGCCATGGGCGCTTTCATTCAGGTGGAAACGAACCGTATGGTCGCAGCGGCTGCGAATGACCCCGCGATGCAGCGCGTGAGCATCGACACGATGCTTCGCGGACAGGGGCTTGAGGAAACACTTCACCAACTGGCGGCTGAGGTTCCGAGCCATCGCATTGACGAGACGACGACCTTGCTGCGCGTTTCCGGCGACGGCACGACGCTTCGTTACGTCTACGAGGTCTCAACGAACCCCAACGCGTTGCCCATGTCGATGCGCATGGGCCTAGTACAGCAAAACTGCAATTTTGAGGTGATCCGTCTCGTAATCGAGGCCGGTGCAACCATTGAGCACCTTTACCAGCGAACTGACGGAGTTGAGATTGGTGTTGTGACGGTCACGCGGGACATTTGTGGTTACTGATGCGAGAGTTAACCCCGGAGCGCACATTTTTTCGGTAGCAAAGAGCGGCTGCTCAGTCCGCAAGGCAGACCGACGCGAATCCCCCCTCCAAAC
>SKLO01000120.1 GCA_007123195.1 Verrucomicrobiales bacterium
CTGGCGGCGGTGGTGTTGACCACCACGGTCAGGGCCGAACCGTCGCGCGCCTGCAGCCACCCGGCCAGCGCCGACGCGGTCAGGTCGTCGCCGTCGAGGTTGAACCGCGCCTCGCGCCCGTCCCAAGTGCCGTGACCGAACATCACCAGCCACAGCTCGCGGTCCGCCGGCGCCGACTCCAACGACTCGCGCACCGCGTCCAGCGACGCCCCCTCCCCTGCGTCGTTGCCGTCGAGCCGATCCACCTGCAGGCCGCCCTGCTGCGCGAGCTGCTGCAGTTGGTCGGCCGCCTGCACGAACACTTCCTGAAACCGGTCCTCGCCCGGTGCGCCAACCACGATCACCATCACGCCGCGGCCGTTGGCATTGCCGGCGTCGACCCCTTCGGCGGGGTCCGCACCAAGCGCGCCGGCCGGGCCCGCGCCCGGCGACGGGACCGGCAGCCCCGGCCAGGACAGGCAAACGATCGCGGCGCCCAGCGCTGCCGCCCGCCGGTTCCATGTCCCGGCGCGGTCGCGCGCACGCCATGCGCCGGCCGGTTCTGCAGCGTCGGACTTGGTGTTCATGTCAGTGTCCATCAGTCTCCGCAGGCCGGTTCATCCCCGTTCATGGACCCACCCAGAACCGGGGATGCCCCGCCACCGGTCTCGATGGTGAACCGGGGCCGGACGTTTTGCGGGCACCCCGTGGGGGATCGTTGAAGATACTCTTGACTCATTCAATGTGTTGTCGTGTTAGTCACGGTCGGGTCACCGGGCGCCGCCGCTGCGCCGCAGCCACCACTCGCCGGCCAGCAGACCCACCACCACCATCAGCCACCACGGGTTGTGCCACAGCGGTTGCTCGACCGTGCGGCGGTGTTCCACCGGTGCCTGCCGCAGGTCGCGCGCCCAACGCTCCAGCTGCGACCACTCGAGCACACTGCCGCCGCTGCGATCGGCCAACCGCTGCATCGCCTGCCGGTCCGGCACCAGCTCGCGGAACTCGTCGAACCAGGGCTCCTCCACCCAACCGGCCTCCGCCTCTCCCAGGCGCTCGCCCTCGCCGCCGGTGGCCACCGCCTGCAACCGCCAGGCACCGCCCTCGGGCAGGCTCATCCAGGCCTCGAACGCCCCGGCCTCGTCGGCCGTCGGGCGCGCCACCACCGAGCGCAACACCTCGCGCCCGTCGCCGGCGGTCAGTTCCAGCCGCACCGCCGCATCGGCCTGCGGACGAAACGACGAATCCCGCACCCGCACCAGCCAGCGCTGCAACCCGCCGGCGCCGTCGCCGGGCCGGTCGCCCGCGCGCTCCAGCACCACCCGGCCCTCGGCGGTCGACACCAGCCAGCGCATCATCTGCCGCCAGGCCTTGTTCATGTCGTCGCGATGAGCCGGGCTCTTCATGCCCCAGCGCCAGAAGTCACCCACCGCCAACGCGCCCACCTGGCCGCGGCCAAACCGGTGCGTCACCAGCAGCGGCAGCACCTCGCCGTTGTCGCCGCGCGCGGCTTGCGGGGCGGTCGGCACCGGCTCGGGATCCAAACCGAACCGCAACCCGCCCGTGAGACCTGGACGGACCTCCTCGACCACCGCCCCGGGACGCCCCAGCGCCAGCACCGCGGCGCCCGGCTTGATCTCTCCAAGCCGGCTGAACACCCGGAACCCGGGCATCGCCCCCATGCGCGCGCGTTCGTCGTCGTCGGTCGCCCGCAGCCGCACCCACGGTTCCAGCCAGCCCTCGCGCGCCAGCTCGAACATGAACGGCGCCGACGGCGCCGGCTGGCGGTCGCCGGGGCCCAGCACCACCGGCAACAGGTCGCGCCACAGCGGCCGGTCGTAGTCGCCGGCCGCGAACCCTGACAAGCCCCCCAGAAACAACAGCCCGCCGCCGCGGCGTGAAACGAAGTCGCGCAGCAGTTCCAGTTGGCCCGGCCGCAGGAACTCGGCGTCCAGATCCGCCAGCAACACCGCGTGAAACGGCTCCATCAACTCCTCCGGCAGATCGGGAAACCCGTCCTGCAACTCCTCCGCATGATGCGCCCCGAACCGCATCCACACGGCCTCGTCGTAACGCGGCCGCTCCTCGGCCCCCGCCCCGGCGCCGTCGCCGGTGAACCCGCGGAACAACGGGTTGCCGCTCTCCCCCCGGCGACCGCGGAAATCGAACCGCGGCTCGCGATCAGCCAGCCGCACCAAGCCGGTCACGCGCACCTCGTCATCCTCCTCCAGCGCGCGCCGCAGGAACTTGAACTCCCAGCCCGGCCGCCCGCCGACATACAACAACCGCGCCGCCTCGGTCGATCGGCCCGCTACCACCGTGCGGCGGTTGTTCTCCTCCACCGCCTCGGCCGCCTCCGGGTCGGGCTCGCCGTCGTCGCCGGTCAGCGCCACCTCCACGGTGTAGAAATGCAAGCCGCGCGACTCCGGCCGGAACCGCAGCCGCACCGGCTGGCGATCCACATCCTCACGGATCACCACCGTCTCCCGCGCCAGTTCCTCCCCGGCCGTCGAGGCCACCGTCACCAGCGCCTGCCGACCCCCGAAGCCCTGGGCCGCCACCGCCGTCTCCAGCATGACCGGCGCGTCCTCGAACGCGGTCTCGGTCACCCGCACCTCGCCCAGCGCCAGATCGGGTTCAATCTCGTCGTCGCCCACCACCACCACGTGCACCGGCGGCAGGTCGTCGCCCAGCGACTCCAGCAATGCGGCGTCGGTGGCATTGCCGTCGGTGACCAGCAGCACCGCCGCCAGCGGCCGGTGCTGGCCCCGCCGCTGCATTGCCTCCATCGCCTCGCCCAGCACCGTGCCGACGCCGTCGAACGACAACCCGCCCTCGGGCGCCAGGTGGTCGATCCGTTGCAACCGCCGGTCCACCCGGTAGCGGGCCACATCGAACACCTCGGCCAGCTCTGGCAACCAGCCGGTCTCGGCTTGATGCAAAGCATCGCGCACCTGCCCGGCGCGGATTTCTCCAGCCCCGCGATCGCGCACCCCGAGGCTGGCGCTGGTATCCACCACCACCGCCACTTCGTTCATGCCCGGCACCGCCTCCTCGCGCCGCCAGGCCGGATCCAGCAGCACCAGCGTCAACAGCAGCAGCACCAACAACCGCATTGCCGGCACCGCGCGGCGCCGCCAACCCGCCAATGGCACCCGCCGGCCGCGCCACAACAGCCCCGCCGCCAGCAGCCACACCACCGCCAGCGTCCACCAGGCCAGCGGTCCGGCGCGCAGCACCAGCGCGGCCAGCCAGGCCTCGACCGGGATCACACCCGCGTTGGTCACCAGTGCCCCCGTCATGGCGCCTCGGTTCCGGACTCGGAGGGACCGGTGGTTTCCCCTTCCCTACGCGCCTCCGCCAGCGCCTGGTAATAACGCCGGACCAGCTCGGCATACTGCGGCGGCACCGGATCGCGATCGACCGGTGCCAGCGGATCGCGATCGTCCTGCAACAGCAGCGCCCGGTCGATGTCCTCCTCCAACCGCTCCAGCGGTTCCAGCACATCGGTCATCACCAGCTCCCACTGCGGTCCGTGCGCGTGCCGGCGCGAGGCGCGGCGCAGTTCCCGCACCCGGTCCAACACCCGCGAGGCGTCCTCGCGCAAACGCTCCTCGGGCAACACTTCCTCGACTTGGCGCAGGCGGTCGACCCACTCCGCAAACCCCTCCTCCCACAAACCGCGATCCCCGGCCGGCCGCCGCTCGACCTGCTCCACCGACTCAAAATCCTCGCCGAAAAACAACTCGCCGGTGAACCCGCTGTCGCCACCGCCGCCGCTGCTGCTGGCGCCGCCGGCCCGGCGGGACCCGTCGCCGGCATCGCCCAAGCCGCCGAGGCCCTCGGCCACACCCGGCTCGTCATCATCGGGCCCGCCGTCGCGATCGCCGTCGCCGGGCGGTCGATCGCCCGGAGCCTCGCCGGTCGGATCGCCGGAACCTGGACCGCCACCGGCGAGCATCGAGCCCCCATCGCCGCCGTCGCCACCGCCTTCACCGCTGCCCTGGCCCTGGCCTTGACCCTCGCCTTGACCGGCGCCTTCTCCTTGACCCTCACCCTGCCCCTCGCCTTGGCCTTGGCCCTCGCCCTCGCCAGCGCCCTCACCTTGACCCTCACCTTGACCCTCACCTTGACCCTCACCTTGACCCTCACCTTGACCCTCACCTTGACCCTCACCTTGACCCTCAC
>SKLO01000108.1 GCA_007123195.1 Verrucomicrobiales bacterium
CCAGGCGGCTGGTTCAGGGGCGTTTTAGTCATGGACACAAGGGGTTGGACGTTTCGTCGACCGGATCCTTCAATTTAAGGGGGAAGGGGACGATCTAAAAACGGAGCTTAAACCACTGATGGACCGTCACTAATGGACACTGATAATGAATGAGTTATGAAGATCTCAGCGCTCACGCTACGGGTGAGCCTCTGAACGTCGTTATGTGGTTCGTCATCAGGACCTCATCTCCAATCTCTAATCTCCAATTTCCAATCCAGGTCCAACGGTTCGTGGCCGAGCGGCCGGAGATCAAGGGTTGAATGCGCCGGGGTCGCCTGCGAACCGGCGCGCGCCCGGCCTCCGCGGGCCGGAGTTTCGGGTTGCCGACAGCGGGTTCCATGCTCCGGTAGGGAGCCCGGGATTGGCGGCTCGCCTCGCCGCCGGTGTTCGTCATGTCAAAGCCTGTCGTTGCCAGCTACTGCGCCACGTTCCTGAAGCCGGAGATGCAGCACATCTACCGGCAGATCACCGGGCTGAAGGGGTTTGACACCTTCGTCATCTGCAAGGAACGGCGCGAGGCCGCGCGCTACCCGCTGCCCGGGGGACAGGTGGAGCTGGCGCCCGCCGTGCGCAGCAACTTCGTCCGCCGGTTCTGGCTGAAGTATGTCCGGCGCGAGCCGCCGATCGTCTACCGCGGCGAGTATGGCGTTCTCAACCGGCTGCTGCAGCGGCGCCATGCCGACCTGATGCACGTGTATTTCGGGCACACCGGGGTTCATCTGCTGCCGTTCATCCAGCGCTGGCCGCGGCCGGTGGTGGTGTCGTTCCACGGCATGGACGTGCAACCGCGGCACGACCAGCCCGGCTACCTGGAGCGCCTGCGCGAGCTGTTGCAGGCCGCCACGCTGGTGCTGGCGCGGTCCCACTCGCTGCAGGAGCGGCTGCGGGAACTGGGGTGTCCGGAGCAGAAGCTCCGTCTCAACCGCACTGGCATCCCGCTCGATCTGTTTCCGCACGCCGACCGCCAGGCTCCGGCCGATGGCGCCTGGCGCTGGGTGCAGGCGTGTCGGCTGATCGAGAAAAAGGGCCTCGACATCACCCTCAGGGCGCTGGCCTCGCTGGCGCAAAGCCATCCCCACGCGCGGCTGGTGATCGCCGGCGACGGTCCGCTGCTGGAACCAACCCGGAGGCTGGCGCAGGAACTCGGCCTGGCAGAGCGGGTCGAGTTCGCCGGGTTCCTCGACACCGCCCGGCTGGCCCGGTTGTATGCCGACAGCCATGCGTTCGTCCATCCCAGCCGCCTGACCGCCGACCACAATCAGGAGGGCGTGCCGAATTCGATGCTCGAAGCCATGGCCACCGGTCTGCCGGTGGTGGCCACGCTGCATGGCGGCATCCCCGAGGCCGTGCGGGCCGACCACGCCGGGCTACTGGTGGCGGAGAACGATGTCGACGCACTGGCTGCGGCCATGCGCCGGATCATGGACGGCGACGGAGCCAGCGCCGCGGCCGGGCCGGGCGGTGCGGGCGCCCTGTGGCGGCGGCTGGGCGACACCGCCGCCGCGGACGTGCGCGAGCAGTTCGACCAGGGTCGTCAGATTGAGCAACTCGAAGCCTGTTACCGCGAGGCCCTGGAAGCCGGCGCGGCGGCACCCAGCCCGACATGAATCCCGCGCCTTCTGACAAACCCGACCCCCGTCCGCTGGTGGCCAGCCTGTGCGGCACCTTCCTCAAGGCCGAGATGCAGAGCATCTACCGCCAGGTCACCAGCCTGCGGCGGCATCGCACCGTGGTCTTCACCGAGAAGGTCGAGCGGCGGCGGATGTTTCCGTTTGAACCGCTGGTGGTGATGGAGAAACAGGTGCGCCCGCGGCTGCGGGGGAACTTCCTGCTGCGGTTCTGGTACAAGTATCTGGTCCGGCAATGGCCCCCGCCGCGCCCCATCCAGCGGCAGGTCAAACCCTATCATCCCTACAACCTGCCGGCCCTGTTGGAACAATGGCAGGTTGACGCGGCGCATGTTTACTACGGTCACAAGGCGGTCAAGTATCTGCCGATGCTGCGCGCCTGGGGCGGTCCGTTCGTGGTCTCGTTCCACGGCGTCGACGTGGTCAAATACAGCGAGGAAGAGGGCGAGGGCGAGGAGCGCGCCTCGCTGCGCGAGGTGTTCGAGGAGGCGGGGCTGGTGCTGGCGCGCAGCAAGTCGTTGCTGGAACGGCTGCGGCAGCTGGGCTGTCCGCCGGACAAGCTGCGGCTCAACCGCACCCCGATCCCGATGGACGACCTGCCATGGCAGGTCCGGCAGGCGCCGGCCGACGGCGCGTGGCGGCTGGTCCAGGCCTGCCGGTTGATTCCCAAGAAAGGGTTGTTCACCGCGCTGGAGGCGCTGGCCATGGTGGTGCCGGAGTTCCCCGGCCTGCGCTACTCCATCTGCGGCACCGGACCGCTGGAGAACGAGCTGCGGACGCGCATCGTCGAACTCAAGCTCGAACCCCACGTGCATCTGCGCGGCTGGCTCGACCAGGCCGAGTTGCGGCGCGAATACGCCGACGCGCACGCGTTCCTGCACCCCAGCGAACTCACCGGCGAACAGGATCAGGAGGGCGTGCCGAACTCGATGCTCGAAGCCATGGCCACCGGTCTGCCGGTGCTGGCCACCTGGCACGGTGGCATTCCCGAGGCGGTGGAGCACGAGGCCGACGGCCTGCTCGCCCCCGAAAAGAGTCCGCGCCAGCTGGCCGAACTGCTGCGCCGCCTGCTGCGGGAACCCGGCCTGCTGCCGCGGCTGTCGCAGAACGCCGCGCTGTCGGTGCGCGCCAACTACGGCCTGCGCAGCGCGGTCGAAGCCCTTGAGGATTGTTACGAAACCGTGATCCGACGGCATTCGGCGGAGAAATAACCACCGGGCCGGCGCATGCCCCGGGTGACAAAATTTCAACCCGGGCTGGTTGGGGTCGGTAATTTTTTGAATTTTGACGGAGCGATGTTTGCCATGCTCGCGCTGCGGCGGGAGCGGGCCCGGGCCGGGTGATTAAAGTTTTTCCAAGGCTGTGATTTCCCTTGTCAGAGCGCTTCACGTGGTTTTCTGCGAACTGAAAAAATGCCGGTTGCACAGCCGTCGGGTCACGACGTAAGACATCGGTGACAGAGTCATCGCCGGTCGGTCGGCAGGGTTGTCGTCAGGTCGTGTTGGTGGCGTGCGCATCGCATTATGAAGTCCACCGATCCCCTGATGGATCTCGCCTCGATGGGGGGAGCCGATCTGGCTGCCGTCGGGTCCGGGCCGGCACCGCTGCTGTTTGAACCCGCTGTTGCCGAGGGCGCGGACAAGGGCCGGCGCAATCCGCGGGAGATTCTCGGCGACGGTCTCAAGGCGCCGTCGAAGCTGGGCAAGAATTTCGTGCTCGACACCAACGTGCTGCTGCACGACCCGGAGTGCCTGCAGCGGTTTGGCGACAACCACATCTGCATCCCGGTCGATGTCCTGACCGAGCTGGACCGGTTCAAGAACGAGCAGACCGACCGCGGTGCCGGGGCGCGCACGGTGCACCGGTTGTTGAGCGGCATCTTTGACGGTCATCCGCCCGAGGCGATCACCCGCGGGGTGGCGACGCGCGGGGGCGGCACCTTGCGGCTGGTGGTGTTCGACCCGGAGGCCGGCCAGGGTGTGGCCTCGATCCAGCGCTTCCAGCGGGTGTTCCAGGACGGCGGCCGGGTGGACCACCGCATCCTCGGCTGCGCGCTGATGCTGCGGCAGGCCAACCCCGGTCCGGTGATCGTGGTCACCAAGGACCTGAACATGCAGCTCAAGGCGCGCGCGCTGGGAATCGCCTGCGAGGACTATCAAAACACCAAGGTGGATGCGCGGGAGGTGCGCAGCTTCGACATCGCCACGGTCGATGTGGATGCCGGCGAGCTGCAGCGGTTCGCCAGTGCCGGCGCGCTCGAGGTGCCGGCGGGGTGGAAGCGGCGGCTCGGTCTCAACCAGTATGTGCTGCTGAGCGCCGGCGAGAAGCGCACCATGCCGGCCCGCGTCACTGCCAGTGGGTTTGTCAGGCTGTTGGTGCCCGACGCGCTGCGCAATCCCCGCGGCGTGCGGCTGCGGCCGGTCAACCTCGGCCAGCAGTGCCTGCTGGACGCGCTGCTCAACCCCGACATCACGCTGGTGACCTGTTACGGCCA
>SKLO01000516.1 GCA_007123195.1 Verrucomicrobiales bacterium
CCAATTCGACCTGGGTGCGGGTCGTTCGTTCCCTGCGCCCACTTCATTCACGGCCTCTTTCGCCCGCTGCGAATGGAACCGCCCCTGAAAGCTCCACGCTGATGGGTGCGAACATCCCACAGCCGCGGGTCAAAGGCCCGCGCCAGGTGACGATGAGGCCGTCAACCGGCAGCTGGCACGCTGCACGTCCCACCATCGCGCCATGCCACCATCACACGGCGACCGCATCCGGGGCGGTGCCGGCGCGGTTGATCTGGTCGATCAGGCAGCGCAGCCAGCCGAGGCCGCGGTCGACCGGGCGGCACACCAGCCGCGGCAGGTCGGCCAGGTGCGGTTCGTTGGCCTCTCCCGCCAGCGCCTTGGACTGGACGAAGGTGCCGCGCTTGAGCAGCGGTCCGAATCGCTCGTTGATCGCTGCCAACTCGGCTTCGGAGAGCGCCTCGTTGAGGCGGATCACCAGCCGGTCCCGGACATAACGATAGGAATGGAATACACGGTAAAATCCGGTGATTTCCTCGACCGCCTCGTCGAGGTCGGAGGTGATTTTGAACAGGTTGAAGTCCTCTTCGGAAATCAGCCGGCGGTCGAGCAACTCGCGCCGCAGGAAACGGTCGAACGTGTTCCAGTAGTCGCCGCCGGGAATGTCGACCATCACGGTCGGTTCGATGGTGGCCTTGCCGGTCTGCATCAGGGTCAGCAGTTCGAAGCACTCGTCCATGGTACCGAAGCCACCGGGGAACAGGGCGAACGCGTGCGCCTCCTTCACGAACACCACCTTGCGGGTGAAGAAGTAGTTGAAGGTGATCAGCTTGGGGTCGTCGCGGATGGTTTCGTTGGAGGCCTGCTCGAACGGCAGGCGGATGTTGAGGCCGAAGCCGTGGGCGCGGCCGGCGCCTTTCTGGGCCGCGCCCATGATGCCGTCGCCGGCGCCGGTGATGACCATGTAACCCTGCTCGCGGATGCGGCGTGAGAACTCCTCCGCCAACTGGAACTCGGCTTCGTCGGGCCGGGTGCGGGCGGACCCGTAGACCGCGATCTTGCGACAGCCGTGGAAGGGGGCGAACACCCGGTTGGCGGTGCGCAGCTCCTTGAGCGCGCGGTTGATGAGTTTGAGGTCGCCCTCGGTGATTGGGTCGTGGCCAAGCCGCAGCGAGGTGACCAGCAGCTCCTCGATGAGGGGGTTGTGCGGACCGCAGTCCCAGTCCTCGACCAGTTCGTCGATCCGGCGGTCGAACGCCTTGTCACCGGTGGTGCCGCGCTTGGACGGCACCTCCTCGGTGATGCCGCCGGTGAAATCCTCGCGCTCAGGCCCGTGCTCGACCGGTTCCGGGGATGGATCCCGCCGGGTGCCAGCCTTGCCTGATTTACCTGGTTTGTTTGGTTTGTTTGGTTTGTCTGGTTTGCCGGATTTCATCGAGGGAGGAGCATCGGGTCAGGGATTGGCGGCGATGCGTTCGATCACCTCGTCACCCGGCTCCACCACCAGGCCGTCCGGCATGCTGCTGATATACATCTCACCGGCGGCGGCGTCGTCATCGACCAGATTGACCCGCATGGTGCCCAGCAGATACTGGTCGCGGCGGATCGAGAACTCCATGCCCTCCTTGATGCCCATGGTGCTTCCGCCGCTGATCTCGAGAATGTTGTGGTCGAGGTCGTAGGAGGTCACTCTGGCGATCGACGGTGCCCGCAGCACGCGGCGTTCCAGATCGGTCAACGGTGGCGGCTCGTCCGCGGAATCGGCCAGTGAATCCGGCCTCAAGCCGCTCGGGGCAGTCGGTCCCGGCATGGGGCCGCTGCCGTTGTTGGCGCCGAGCAGGGGCGGCGGCGGGGGCAGCCTCAGGTCGTCCGGATCGGCAGCGATTTCACGGGGTTGGTCACGGGCCTGTCGCACCTGGTCCTGGCGCATGTTGGCCATTTGCCGTTCGATGGCGGCCAGACGTTGTTCGACCGAGCCGCCGTTGGCCTGCAGGGCAGGGGCATCCCGGTCATCGGCGTTGAAGCGGTCCTTGTGACCTTCATAGGCCAGGTAGCCGGTCACCGCCAGCAGGACCAGGGTGATGGCGAGAGCGATTTCAGTAAGTCTCATGGATGGATTTGCTGCCTACAGTGTGCCGGATGGCTCAGGCGTTGGCAACTCAAAGCATGGGCCGCCCCGCGGAGCCGGTCATCAAGGGTTCCGCCGGTGTGGGGGCCACAGGGCCGGTCGCCTGCTGCCGCATGTCCAACAACGGCCAGGCCGGCGGGAGCTACAGCAGCCAGCCCGCGACCAGCCTTGACCAGGAGATGGCCACCAGCGGCCCGGCCACCAGCATCAGGGCACCGAGCGCCATCAAATCGATCGTGCGCAGCCGGCCGCTGGTGTAGGCCACGGCGTTGGGCGGGGTGGAAATCGGCAGCACCATCGCGGTTGAGCACACCAGCGCCACCGGGATCAGGCGCGCCGCCATCTCGCTGCCGTCGCCGCCGTAGCCGACCACCACCCCGGCCAGCAGCGGCAGCAGGATGCTGGCGGTGGCGGTGTTGGACATGAAGCTCGACAGCAGCACCGCCAGCAGCGCCATGCCGGTGCCAATGGCTGCCAGCGACCAGCCGGCCGGGATGGCGGCGGCCAACCACAGCGCGAGGCCGGATTCCTTGACCGCGACCCCGAGCGACAGGCCGCCGGCGATCAGCAGCAGCACGTCCCACGGCAAGGTGCGCATCGAGCGCGCGGTCAGCACTCCGGTGACGCAGAAAACGGTGATGGGAATGAACGAGATCACCGGCGCGGGGATGCCGTGCCAGGCTTCCGTCATCCACATGCCGACGGTGATCGCGAAGGTGGTCATGACCACGATCCGGTGCCAAAGCGAGGGCGCTCCCGCCGCCGCGCGCTCGTCGGTGGGCAGCGCGAGGAACACCCCGGGCTCCGCGTCGTGCAGGGTCGGCTCGTGATAGCGCCAGCGCAGGTAAAAGAACGCCAGCGCCGCCAGCACCAGACCGGCCGGCAGGCCGAACGCCATCCAGCGCAGGAAATCGATGCCGTCGCCTACCGGGAGTTGGGCGGCGGCGATGGCGTTGGGCGGCGAGCCGATCACCGTGCCCATGCCGCCGAGGTTGGCGGCGGCGGCGACGCCGAGGATCAGGCCGCGGCCGAAGCGGTCGTCCAGCGGGCGCGAAGCCAGCAGCGGCGCCAGCACCGCCAGCATCATGGTGGCGGTGGCGGTGTTGGACATGAACATGCTCAGGGTGAAGGTCAACAGCATGCAACCCGCCAGCAGAGCTGCCGGCCGGCCGCCGGTCCGGTGCATGAGTCGCAACGCCATCCAGCGGTCGAGACCGGTGGCTGCGGCGCCGTGGGCCAGCACGAAGCCGCCGAGAAACAGCCACAGCAAGGGCGACGACCACGGATCGACAAAGATCCGCCAGCCGTCGGTGTCGCCGGGCTCCATCATCGGACCACCCGGCCGTCCCAGCAGGGCGATTTGCAACCCGATCACCAGCACGCTGACGGCGAACGCCGGGATCGCCTCGGTGACCCACAGCACCGCGGCGAGTACCAGCACCGCGAGGGTGATGCGGCCGGCGTAGGGCAGGTCGTCGAACAGGGTGGCAACGCCGGTCCAAACCGGAGCGTGCCAGGTCGCCAGCACCAGCACCAGGGCCAGCAACAGTTTCAGCACCACCCGCGGCGGCGTGCGCACCACGCGCCCCAGCAGGCGCAGGCTTTCGGAGCGGGTGTCAAGATTCATGCGGCGGAAACAATTGGCTGCGGCAGAGGCCGGATCATCGTGGGCGGCCATGCCAACCCACCACGGGGTCGGGCGCCGGGCAAGGAGATGGTCGCCATGAGGTAAAGCAGGCCGCTTGCCAGCGGGGAGCCATTTGCAGGCGATGGCCGGTCAAAGACCGCCATCCCGCGCCCCCGTTGGCCGGGCGGAATCTGTTCGCCTTGCCGCGGTCGTCATGCCACCATGATCCACCTCATGCGCGATCGTCCGTTCCGAATCAACTCCATCCCACCGGTCCCGCCGCCGGGCGATGGTGCCGCCGCGCCGACCGCCGGCCTGCGGTCGTCCATCGGTAGCAGACGGCTGGCTGCCTGCTGGCTCATCGCCCTGGCGATCCCGGCCGTGGCGCCGGCCGACGAGCCCGCGCCTGAGCGCGGGCCCGGGTCCGGG
>SKLO01000373.1 GCA_007123195.1 Verrucomicrobiales bacterium
CTGCCCCATTGCCACCATGCAGATGGATCGGGCCTTCAGCCCTCTCGATCTATTGACGGTTTGGTCCGGGCGATGCCCCAGGCTGGTATGGCTCGCGCCGTTGGCGCTGCTGGTGCCGTGGGCACGAACGAGCCTCACCCACGCGTCGTGTGCGCAGGCAGGTGAAGCAAAGTGGCTGAGGCGTCCCGCCTCAGTTCTCCTGTGCGTGGTGCGCACACGCCGGTGCCGAAACCACATCGAGGCTTCCTTCATTCGCAGAGGGCCGAAAGATCAGGTGTCGAAGACGCTGTCGATCGCCTCCCCCCTGCCGTCCTCGGTGGCGTAAAACGGGCGTTTCTCGATGTCGAATTCAGTCTTCGGGCTGATGCCCATGGCGGTGAAGATGGTGGCATGCAGGTCGGTGATGGTCACCGGATCCTCGATTGCCACCAGCGGTCGCTCGTCGGCGGTGGCGCCGTGGACGTGGCCCTTTTTCATGCCGCCGCCGAACATCACAACCGATGAGCCGCCGGTGAAATGGCGGTGCAGGCCGTAGTGGGTCATTTCCTCCAGGGTATCGGACTTGGCGCGCGACTGGTCGCGCGCGTCGGAGCCGGGCACGCCCTCGATCATCATGTCGCGGCTGAACTCGCTGGCGATCACCACCAGCGTGCGGTCGAGCATGCCGCGCTCCTCCAGTTCGCGGATCAGGGTGGCGATCGGCCGGTCGATCTCCTGTTTCATGCGCGCGGCGGTCTCATGGCCTTTCTCGTGGGTGTCCCAGTGGAGGAACGGCACGTATTCGGTGGTCACTTCGATGAATCGCGCGCCGGTCTCGGCCAGACGCCGGGCCAGCAGGCAACCGCGGCCGAAGCGGTGTTTGCCATAGGCGTCCTGCACCGCCTCGGGTTCGCCGGTCAGGTCAAAGGCCTCCCTGTCAGGGGAGCCGAGCAGGCGATGGGCGTTTTCCAGCGAGCGCAGCATGGATTCCTGCTGGTAATCGCTCATGAACTCGCGCTGCGGGTTGGCGTCGACCAGTCTCTGGTAGAGCCGGTAGCGGTTGGCAAAGCGGCCGGCGTCCATGCCTTCGGGCGGGCGCACCGAGCGTGCCGCATCGTCGGGGTCCGGCAGGTTGAACGGGCCGTATTCCGCGCCGAAGAAGCCGGCGGTGGTGAAGGCCTTGAGTTCCTCGCTCTCGCCCACGCCTTCAAGTCGCTGGCCGATGTTGATGAAGGCGGGCATCACCGGGTTGCGCGGGCCGAGCACGCGGGCCATCCAGGCGCCGATGTGGGGCGCGGCCACGGTTTGCGGCGGCACGTAGCCGGTGTGCCAGTGATACTGGTGGCGCGAGTGGAGGATGTTGCCGAGGTCGGGCTGCACGTGCGAGCGGATCAGCGTGGCGCGGTCCATGACCTTGGCGATCTCCTCCAATCCGGCGCTGATCTGCACGCCGTCGAGCGCGGTGTCGATGGCCGGGAAGGTGCTGAGGATGTTTTCCACCGGCAGGCCCTTCTCAAACGGCTGGTAGCCCTTGGGATCGAACGTTTCCGGCGCGGCCATGCCCCCGGCCATCCACAGCAGGATGCAGCAGTCGGCGGTGGCCGCGGGATGGACGAAATTGCCGGCGGCGGACATGCGCGGAGCGCCGGACATGAGGGCGGCAAGGCTGGAAGCGGACAGGGCCTTGAGGAACTGGCGACGGTTGGGTGTTTCCATGATGGTTCAGTTAGGATTCGGGTCAGCGGACGAACTGGAATTCGGGCAGCATGACGACCATCCACAGCAGGTCCTCCACGTCGGCTGCGGCGGGTTCGGGGCCGAGGATCGTGGTCAGGCCGCGCTTCTCGGTTTCCGAGGGCGGCCGGCTCAAGGCCCGCAGATAGACCGTGTCGATGAGGTCGGAGTTGGATAGGCCTTCGCTCATGAGTTGGGCCGCTCCCTGCCGCAGCGCGGACGCGAGCTGCTCGCCGTTGGCCAGATCGATCGCCTCCAGCGTGGTGATGTTGTCAGGTCTCATGCTGACAATCTGCTCGCGGTTGGGCCTGCCGAGGGCGCGCATCAGCAGGTCGGAGGGCACCAGCGAGGCGCGCACCATCCTGTCCGCATCCTCGGCGTGGCGCGGCACGCTCTGGTGGGGCCGGCCCGGAGCGGTGCCGGTGATGGTCCAGACCGCGTCGACGAACTGCTCGGCAGTGAGGCGCTTGGCCACGGGGCCGCGGAACAGGGCGGGATCATCGCCTTGACCGATGACCACGGTTTCGGCCTGATACGCCTGCGACGAGGCGATGTAGGCGAGCGCCTTCTTCAGGTCGTAACCGTCTTCTGCAAAGCGCACGGCGAGATGGTCGAGCAGGTCCTCGCTCCAGGGCTCGGTGTCCATGGCGTCCACGGGGTGAACGATGCCGCGCCCCATCAGACGATGCCACAGGCGGTTGACAATGGTGCGGGTGAAGCGGCCGTTGTCGGGATGAGTCATCAAACCGGCGAGCTGGTTGAGGCGCTCGGGCTTGGGCGCCTCGGGATCGACCTCGCCGAGTTCGGGAAAGATCCACGCCGCGGTGGCGGTGCGGCCGGTTGGCACGTCGCACCGCGCGATCTCAATCGGCTTGTCGGCATAAATCGCGGCCAGACCGTAGGCCTCGTCAAGCTGCCAGCGGTCGGTGAAACTGTCGTGGCAGGAGGCGCACTTCATGTTCAGACCGAGGAAGGTCTGGGTGATCGACTGGGAAAACTGCACCTCCCGGGTCTGGCTGGCATTGACGTTGCCGCGCCAGCGGATGCCGTCGATGAACCCGCTCGACTGGTCGTTTGGCGGGGCCAGCAGCTCGCGTGCGAACTGGTCGTAGGGTTCGTTCGACCGCAGCGCCTGGTAGAGCCAACCGGTGATCGGCTTGCGTCCGCCGTCGATGTAACCGGTGCCCTGGTAATCATTTCGCAGCAGGTCGTTCCAGAAACTCAGCCAGTGCTCGGCGTAGTCGGTGTCGCGCGCCAGCACGGCTTCGATCAATCTTCCGCGTTTGTCAGGGGCGGAGTCGGCGACGAAGGCCTCGACCTCGTCGGGCGCCGGCAGCAGGCCGGTGAGATCGAGCGTCAGCCGGCGAATGAAGGCGGCGTCGCTGATGGGGCCCGGGCGCGCCAGGCCGTGTTCGGCAAGATGCGCGTCGACCAGGCGGTCGATCCCATGGTCGCGGCCATCGACAGCCTCCGGCAGCTCCGGGTTCCGGGGTTTCAGGGGCGGTTCGTAGGCTCCCTTGCCGAAGGCGAACCCCGGCTCCCAGAACAGGCCGCCGTCGATCCACTGGCGGATGAGTTCCACCTCCTCCTCTGAAAGGGGCGGACCCTCGGGCGGCATGCGGTCGGCGTCGTGTTCGGTGACCAGGACGTCAAGCAAATAGCTCTCGGCCGGCGCGCCCGGCACCGCCACGGGTCCGTTCTCCGAGCCCGCGAGGAGGGCATCGCGCGTGTTCATCGAGAAACCGCCCTTTTGAGCCCCTTCCATGTGGCACTCGGCGCAGTGCTTCTGCAGCAACGGCACGATCTGGTGGGCGAAGTCCACCTCGCCGGAGGCGTGCGGGACGGCGACGAGCGCCAGCAAGATGAGGGGTGGTCGTTTCATGGCTTACTTCCCATAGCCTAGCCGCTGGAGCCGGAATTCCAAGTTGAAACCGCCAAACCGGAATCAAAGGGCCGCGCATCCAATACACGTCAGAAGATCCTGTTGCCGTTTCGCTCGAGGCTTACCCGGGTGCGACCGTCTTCATCCTTGGCAAATCTGAAGATGTCTTCCTGGTCGCCAATGGACACCGTCAATTGTGATCGGTCGCCGTTGAAACGAGTCAGCACCTCCGGCATGCCGGGAGTGTGTGGATAGACAAGCGTCTTGAAGTCACCGACGGTGCTCCGGGCGTTGATGACCAGCCGGTTGTTCTGTTGCTCCGCCTGGTGGCGATCAAGATATTCGAAAGGCTGCCACCCGGAGGCGTCGACAATGGCCTGGTCAATCGCCCTTCCGCCAGCTTCAAGCGACCGCACAAGGCAGCGCCGGTCGCCGTCCTCGACGAGGACTAGGTCGAGGGTGCCGTCGGCAAGCGGCCGCTTGTCCACCGTCAAATCGTCCGCCAGTTGCATTTGCCAGCTATAGGTGCGCTCTTCCTCGTCCTTCTTGAAGTCGTCGATCACAAGCACATAAGGATACTCGCCCCGCACCAGTCCGGCGGTCCGGAAGGCATGCTCGACCGGGTTGTATTCACGCCAATGGCCATGGCCGGAGTCGCGGGTGCCCACGCCGGGCTTGGCCCCGGTGAGCCAGTGCGGCAGATCGGACCAGGCCAGGTCCATCCATGGCAGCGGACTTCTCTCAAAGCGTGAATCGTTCGGACTGTGGGGAATCGGTTGCCCCTGGTCCGCGCTGTTGGGCATGCCATGGCTGTACGCCCAGGAGGCATCGCCGGTCAGGAAAGAGGCGTCCCCGGCTCTCACGACGTCCAGCGTGCGCCCCGGAGGAACCTTGCCGACGCTGTGCCCCTGTCCCTTGTCATCGACAAGGATGACAGAACTCCACTGGCTGTCTGACTCCACGATATTGTGACGGGTGGACCATTCACGGCCATGCCCGACGACGAGGAATTCGTTGCGGGATCCGCGGGTGTGGCCTCCGGCGACATTGCGCGGCTCCATGTAGAACATGACAGCATCCCTGTCCCAACCGGTCCTGGCGGTCATGACCCCCCGGTAGTCATCATAGTAATCCAGCGGCTCGTCGATGGCGCGCAGATGGGCCATCGTCCTGTCGAAGGCCTTTTCCCAGTCATAGGTCCCATCTGATTCCATGCCGAGCGGATCGTCGGCCACCATCAATTCGGTATAGAGCGGCGGGTAGCTCGTGCGGACGTTGGGCCAGTAGACATAATCCTCGTCGTTGATCAGGTCCATCACGTGGCTTCCGTAGAGCATGTCGACCACAAGGTCCTCGGGGTGGGCGAATTTCATGTAGGGAATCCCGCTGTCCACCCTGCCGATGTGGGTTTCATAGATGTGCCGGCCGCCCCAGGGCACCATGGTGTGCAAACAAAACCGGCGGTAGATGTTCTTCGAATACTCGGTGCCAATGAAGGCGTGCCCCTGCCGCGCAGCGTGGATCAGCCACCAGGGCATGTAGCCGCTCTTGGTGAAGCCTTCGAAAGGCGCCCCTTCCGCGCCGTGGGCCACATAGACCCACTTCATCTGCGCGGCAATGATCCGCTCGAACGCTTCCGCATCGTAGCCCCGCTCACCCTGGATGGCGAGTATCATGGGAAGCATGTTGGTGTGAATGCCCAACCAGTTGGTCGTGTTGGCCGGCAGCGCCGGAACCGCCTGGAACGGCAGGATCTCCTTGCCGGCGGTCATCAGCGCAATGAACGCCCGGGTATCGGCCCGATCCGCCTCACTCATCTGGTTGTAGGCGAAGTCATACGCGAGGCCGATTCCCTGGCTGTGGATCTTCTGATAAATATCCTGCCAGCTGTTTCCTTCGCCCAGTTCCTGGTATTCGGGCAGGGACATGAAATGCCGGGCCAGTGTGGCGGTCGCCGCGCCGGCGCGTTTCAGCCCCGCATCATCTTCGTCGATCAGGCAGCGAAAAGCCTCGTAAGGAAGCAGGTGAACGAGGTAACGCAGCGTGCGCTGATGCGGTGGCTTCTCAATGTCACTGGCGATCTCCGCAGTGAGATTGCCCGCCGCCAGGTCGTCCACCCAACCGCCGAGCCAGGGGCCGTGATACCCTTCCCGCCTCGTGACGAGAATTTCCTGTTGCCGGTATTCTTCGCGGTATCGGTCGATGTTGGCTCCATCCAGATGCTCCATCCATGGGGTCAGATCGGAGCGCAACTGCAGGCTGCGGCCCCGGATCGAGTCCATCATCTTCTTTCCCAGCGTGGTATTGGCAAAGCGTTCACGGAAATCCGGCAGATCGGCTTCGGTAAAATGAACCCGCGGATGCACACCCGGCGCCGGGGGCGGCTTGAACCGCTCGCGGTCAAACGTAGGGGCGATTTTCGAAATCTCCTCCCAGTTTGGCCACTCCTCGATGGCGGGAAAGGTTTCCAGCAGTTCACGAACCGTGTATCCGGTATCCCGGCTGACCTGCTTCAGGTTTAATCCTGGCATGTTCGGTGCGGGCTCGGTTTCGCCGGGCAGATCCTCGGGGAGATTGAGTGCGCGGACCACCTGAACCGTATCTGCATCCAGAGCTTGATCGAACACCCGCAGGTGGGCGATGCGTCCTCCGAATGCCTCGGAGCCAAGCGTCACCGCCCCGCGCATGCCGGGCTTCAATGATTCCAGATCCTTCTGACCGACGGCATGGCCGTTGAGAAACACACGGAAGGCATTGCCGTCCAGGACCAGAGCAACGTGCGCCCACCGATTGGGCCAGATGACCCCGACATCCCTGCCTGCGGACTGGGTGTCAAGCTCCACCCTGTTGTCATGGCGCAGGACCAGGCGGTTCCAGCGCACACTCACCGCGAGGTCAGTCCATGTGCCGACTTGAAACAGTGGTTGATGGTCCGCAAAATCGTCATCTGCAGCGGAGCGACCGGTCCACAACCAGAAGGCCAGGGTCGCCTTCTCGCTGCGATCAAGGATTTCCACGAGATCCGAGGGCAGTTCAAGCGTGCCGGAGAACGCGGCACTGCCGCCAAAGCGCGTGTCTTCGACCGGGGCAACATCGCCCTCAGCAACTTTGAGCGTGTAACGATCCCCTTCATCAGTGAAACCGTCCGCGCTTCGGCTGTCCATTGACCAATACGCAACTGGCGCGGGTTCGGGACCGGGACCGGCCACAGCCGACCAAATGGCTGCGGTGCAGGCGATGGCACTGATTGCAATGTGCTTAGAGGGTAAGTTGCGTTTCATGGTTTTTTCAATCATTCAAAGGCAGCATCCGATCTTGGGGAAATCCTTGCGCGCCACGGAGCAGGAATCCGGCAGCGGCGGCTACAAGGATCGTAACAGTTCGATGAGATCCTCGAGGTCTCGGTCCTGCAGATTCAACCCGGGGTGGGCCAGCACAGCTTCGCCAAGGCTGGCGGCGCTGCCGTCGTGAAGGTAGGGCGCGGTGCGCCAGATCTCGATCAGCGAGGGGGTCACAATGGGCTGGCCGTGGTCAGGTCCCCTGGCGGTGCCCAAGTCATGCTTCTGGCCATCGGTGAAAAACGCGCCGCTGTGGCAGGCGGCGCAGCCAAGCCGATCAAACACTTTTCTGCCCCGCACTGCCGACTCGTTCAGCCCACCGTCCACAAGGGCAGGGCTGGGTTCTGGAGCCAGCGAAGTCAGGAATTGCTCCAGCGCATCGAGTTGCTCGTCAGAGAACACAGCCTGGAACAGCGAGGCGCCCGTTTCCTCCAGGTCATCCCTCACGCTGGCGGCCCCGCCCAACGCTCCCAGCGGCAGGGTTTGATCCGCGTGCAACGTGCCGGGGGTCACCTTTGCATTGCCGATGCCGTCGCGCACGGTGTCCCAGCGCAGTCCATCGGTGCGCCCGTCGGCATGGCACGATGCGCAACTCAGCCAGTTCTGGTGGCTCAGGGTGGCATCGTGAAACAGTTTCCTGCCAAGCGCCGCACCGCGGTATTGCGCCCTGGGTGCGAGGCGGAGAGAGGTCATGTTCGCCGGGTCGTCCAGTGGCACGATCGCCACTTCGTTGCTGAAGTATCCCGCCACATAGACCTTGTCCCGGTGCAACGCAATCTCTCGCGGGCCGGCCACGGGCAGATCTATCATCCGGCGCAAGTCGCCCATGAAGGAGAGATCATTGGCCACTGTCTCCCGGGCTTCCGCGCCGAGCGCCCGCAGTTTCTCATGCATCCCCTTGCGATCGATAATGCTCAGCTGGTGGGTGCCACTGTGGGCCACCACAAGCCGGTCGCCATCCGGAGTCGCCGCGATCCCCCATGGCCCGGCCGCTCCAAAGTACTCATGATCCAACAGGACGCTGTGCAGATAATCAAACGACTCCAGGCTGATGATGCTGATCGCATGCGTGTTCACCCAGCCCCTGGCGATCTGGGTCGCAGGTACGCGGAACCGACCCAGGCTGTGGGTCACATAGGCGAAGCGCCCGTCCGGCGAGGTGCAGATGCCGCGCAGATTGGTCGCGCCGTCGGCCAGGCCGATGGATTTCTCCACCGTCTCGGTGGCCAGGTTGATCACGCTGATTCTCGCGCTGAGATGAGCGACTGTCGCCGCCTCATTCGGAAGCGCGTTGATGACCAGAAGATGCATCCCATCCGGGCTCAGCATCGCACGGCTTGGTTCGCGATCGACCTGGATGCTGGCCCTCTGGCTGCCAGTGGCCAAATCCAGCACCATGACCGTCGCGTCAAATCGATTGCAGACATACAGTCGATCCTCTCCTGGTCCGAGCACCAGGGTCTCCGGCGTGTGCCCCGCAAGAAAGCTGCGCAGCACCCGCCCGCTGTCGGTGTCCACCTCGTGCACCTCTCCCTGGGCACCGCCGCTGGCGACATAAAGCCGTTTCCCGCACGCCGTCAGGGCCAGTCCGGCGGGTCGCCCGGGCAGCGCGATGTGACGGTGCGGAGTGCCCGCGCCGCCCCGGGCCACGGCAATGCGCTGGGCGGCATGCTCAGCGATGTAGAGCAAGCCCCGGTCCAGGTCAGTCACCATCGTGGACGGCTCGACATGTTCAGGCCCCACAAGCCGCCCGCTGTCATCTGTCTGCCGCGCGGAGGCCGACAGCCCAACTGCTGCGGCCTGGCCTTGGCCGGAGTCGGGAGACGTTCCCGACCCGGCCAGTCCGGCGGACGCCATCACCGCGATCCCGCAGCCAAATAGCGCGGCACGGTGACACATTGCGAGTTTGATCATCTGCCTCAAGGGAAATATGTTCGCCAGATCCATTGCCGCTCCGTCACCGCAGGGGGAGTCGGCTCAATCCTCATCAGCGGGTGTCGTCAGCCAGTCGCTGATTTCGCGCATGTCCATGCGCGGATGGGCGTAAAGGTTCTCGTGCAGGATCCTGGCTGAATCGAGCAGCGCCTGGTAATTCTCCGCTTGCTTGTCGGGGAACACCGGGGCGCCATCCGAAGTCTGACATAATCCCCAGCCTCCGGCCTCCTGCCCCAGCGGCGCCTGAAGCAGGGCGCTCCATTCCGGGTTCGACAGGTTCAAATTGCGTGCGCCGCCGATTCCGAGGGTTGGTCCCGGACCCGCCTCGCGTCCGTATCCGATCTGGCCGTTGCCAAAGCGGGTGTCGTGCCCCCAGTTGTTGGTATGACAGTCCGTGCAGCTGGCGCTGTAAATCTGCCTGATCGTTTCCAGGGCGGGAAGGTTTTCCTCCATGCCAAACCATGCATCACGGTTGCCGTGCCCCCGGACCCGCTCGCGTCCCTCGGCGTCCTTCCATGTCGTGTACTTTGAAGTCCCGTAGTAGACCACCTCCGAGTCGATCCAGGAATAGATCCGCAGCAGCTCGTCACGGGTCAGGGCATGGCCGCTGTGTTCAGGATCCTCGAGATAGGGCCTGACCCTGCTGATCAACGACCCCTGGCTCAGCGGCGAATTGGCATCCATGTCAGTCTTGCGGTCCACCATCCGGAAGTCGACCAGGAACCGCTCGGTGAGCTGATCGTATGACATGCTGAAGTAGCGTGTCTTGTCTCCCGACAAGTCAAGATACCCCGCTGGGGAGGCGCCGCTGTGGCACTCAACGCAGGTCCGATCCAGGACCGGTTGGACCGTCTCGGGATAATGGACCAGTCCTTCCGTGCCCCAGTCGGGCTGTTGCGGGCGGACCGGGACATTGGCGGCGGCAATCAGCGTGTGCGCGTTCGGCGGCGGCGCTCCGGGGCCCCGGCGCTGGTCGTGGCAACCGATGCAACTGCGCATTTCCGCAGGCTGGAGGTGGATGTCGGCGCTCATCTTGACCAGGGTGCGCCCGTCTTCGTCGAGCAGGTTGAGATAGATGCTGCGCAGGGGAGGTACTTCAAAATAGGCCGAGCCATCTTCCTCGACGGGCACCAGGCCCACGACCCGCTTGCGGTGCATCGCCCCCTTGGAGACCACCGGACCATAATTCCAGCTCCAGCCGTTGCCGTTGTCGGTCTTGGGCAGTTGTTCCATCACCGCGAGATGCGTCACCCGGCCGCGCTCGACCACCTCATCTATGCCCTGGTAGACATCCTGAACCAGCATCCGCGCCGGCTCCATCCCCGGGTCCCATGTCCGCATGAACCGTTCCTCCGGGTCCTCGAATTCGGTCCAGGCCACGTTCCTTGACTTTTCCGGAATCACCGGCGGAGCCTCCCGCGCCACCACCGGCTGGGGAAAGAAGACCCCCATGCCGTCACCCGCCTCGAACAACGCCTGCCAGTTGCCCTGGCGGTCGAGAAGATACAGGCTCACCTGGTGGTCGGCGTCATGCAGGCCGCCCGAGACCAGGAACTGCTGCTCGTTGAGCGGGTAGGGATTCTGCCACGCCCACCAGACCCCGGTATCTCCGATTTCCAGCAATTCGCGGGTCAACCAGCGGAAGCCGGTCCCCCGGGGAGCCTCCTTTCCCAGGCCGGGCCAGGTCAGCCCGATCATGCCTGAATGCTCGCGGTGATGCGCGCCGAACACCGCCACCACCTCGGGTCGTCCGGGAATCTGCCGGCCGCGCCACCAGCCGTTGGGGTCGATGATCGTGTTGCCGAAGAACAGTTCGAACTCTGTTCCATCCGGGTTCATCGCCCACAGCCCGTGGCGGATCCACACGTCCTTGTCCACGCCGTAGTCCCAGCGGGTGAAGAGCACCCGACCATCGTTCATCACCACCGGCGCATTGTCGGAATCCACGTTGGCGGAGTGGATGTGGATGTCGGTGCCGTCACGATTCGACGAAGCGAGCATCGGCCTCCCCTGGCCGCCCTGGCACATCGCGTAGCCGCCCATTCGGTCCGTCAGGAACATGATGCGGCCGTTGGGCAGCTCTGCCGGGCTGATGTTGCGGAAGTTTCCGTCGGTGATGCGCCGGAATCCCGAGCCGTCGATGCCGACTTCGTAGATCTGCCAGGATTTTCCCCGCTCGCGACCGGAGAAGAACACGGTACGGGCGTCGAACGAAAGTTCCAGGTCATGAATGCCCAGGTCAGGATCCTCATAGACCACACGGGCGGGTTCATCCGGGCGCGAAGGATCCCAGACGCGGATGCTGCAGCCCTCGACAAAGTCGGTTTCGTTCTGGCCTGTCGCGTTGATGCTGTAGCCGGGACGACGAATGAACACGATCGGCGGCAGCCGGTCCAGCTCCGCCTTCCACATGGCGTTCAGCTCCCTTTCCATGGCCAGCACCTCATCAAAGAGGGGCGCTCCGGTTTCGGTGATCGTCGTCAGCAGTGGATCCACCCTGGCCCGGAGATCTGCCAGCGTTTCCTTGTAACGCATCGCGCCGGGTGTTTCCGGGAAGGCGGCCAGACCTTGTTCCATTTGTAGACCGGTCGAGTAATATGGCTCCGGCTCGATTTCGAACCGGAATTCGTTCAGCCGGTCGATCGCCTCCATGTATCTCACCAGATCGGTCCGCAGGCCCAGGAGAGTATCCAGAGCCGTTCCTGCCGGCAGCAACCCGGTGAGCGTGGCTTGATCAAGCTCGGCAAGCCTGGCCAGATCCTCGCGGTAGCGGGCCTTGAGCAGCGGTTCCGGGTCGGCCGCGCTGAAGAATCCATCCCATATTCCGGCCCGCAGTTGGTGATCGATCATGTAGACATCGTCCGGGAACGCAGCGCGGACGGCGTCCCAAACCTCCGCGCCCGGCGCGCGATCCGGGTCCTCCAGCAATGAGAACGTGACCATTCCGTCATCCCGTCCCTGGTCGATGCCGACCCTCACTTCGAGGGCCAGCGCGTCGTCAGGCACGTCGAAGGACAAACGGCTTTCGGGCGACGGTTTGATGGCGAAGTCGACCGGCTCGCCGCCGAGGGTGACCGTCGATGCCGCCGGCCGCTCGAAGGATTCGCGCGGATGAGCGCGGCCGGAGACGGGACCCGCGGACACCATCACGTGTCGACCTCCGTCCGCCTCCACCTCGCGAACGTCGAAGGCGTCCCAGTGGGCCGTTTCCCCGTCGATCGTGAAGCCGCCCCGATCGACCGCCGCCCGCAGCCCGTCCTCCCGGGCATGGCTCACCCGCTCCGTCAGCATCAGGCGGCCGTCGCCTCCGGAACTGAAATCAATGGTTCCCCCGCTGGCATCGACCGCCAGTTCCCTACCCACCCGCAGCACCCCGCCGTGGAGTCGGTAGCTACCTTCGATGGTCAGGCGCTCGACCCGGACGCTGCCGCCCAGTTGGTTGAATTCGGTGTCGTTTCCCCGCAGCCGGATGCGGGTTTCTCCTGAGCCGTCGAAGCAGGCCCGGTCGCCGAGGGTGACCCGGCTGGAACCATGCAGATTGAGCGAATCAAGTTCGAAACGGCTGTCATCCAACAGGGTGAGGTCGACCGAATCGACGTCGGCATGCTCGATGCTGACCGATGTAGCGCCGGTCAGCACCAGGCGCTGTCGGTCCAATCCATGGCGTGGGTAGGTGAACCGTGACGCCGCCAGCGGTTCGCGGCCGCCATCATCCAGGATCCAAACCGGCTCCGCCCATGCGGGCAACGCGTTGGTGCCCTCGGTCGTCAGCCAGATCCGCTCGAGACCGCGCACCGGAACACGGATGGATTGAGGTGCATCATTGCCTTCGAGCCGCAAGGCAAACGGGCGAAAGCCGGCGTCGTTCTCACGCAGTGCCGCTGCGGTGGCGAGGACGGAGGAGAACCAGTCATCCGCATGAACCAGTGCGCCCGGGGCATGAGTCGGCTGGTCGCCCCGCGGTTCGCGGGCCAATGGTTGTTCGCCGTGCCGGAGCAGACGCATTCGCAGCCCGTGGCCGTCGGCAGTCATCGAGCGCGAGTTGGAGGGCGCGTTAAGCGCCGGCGCCCGGTCGCCGTGAAGGCCGCGCAGACCGAAGGAGAAACCGTATTGGTGACTCGAATTACTGATCTTGATGACGAGGTGGTTGACGCCCTCCCGCAGGTCCAGAGTGCCGTTCCCGTCGCCGATGGGCGAGCCGTTCAGCCAGGCCTTGTGGATGGCCCCCAGTTTCCTGGAATGGGAGAACACAAAACCGGGAACATAGATGGTGGAGTGCGCCCGGACGCCCTTCTCAACGGTCAAGGTGCGGTAGAGATACTGGGTCTCGTTCCACGACGGTGAAGGGCCGCGTGGCAGTTCATTGAAGAAGCCGTCGCGCAGGTCCGGCTGCTTGAGCCATGACCGATCGGTGGCCGGATCGCCTGGCATGTAGCCGGGTTCGTAGCTCTTTCCCAGGATGGGTTCACCCCCGTTGGCGAGGATGTCCGCTTCCACGGCAAAGACATGATCCAGCTCCGAATTCACCTGTGCTTCCCATTGATGGCGGAAAGGACCAATCCGGTGCCAATCGCCGAGCGTCAGTCCCGCCTGTTCAAGATCCGCCCGTTCCCGCGCTTCAATCGCGCGATCCCGTTCCGAAGCCGTGTTTGCGGAAACCAGCAGTGGGACCAATGGCGCATCGGCCATGGTCTGGCCGGGATACAACGCGCAGAACAGCCAGCCAATCGTCCAGGCCGGCAGCTTCGTGCGCACCCATCGACGCGATGGCGAGGCAGACGCAGACCTCGCGGGAACATCCCAGGATTCGGTTGATATCATGTGGTGGGTCAGGATTGAGGCGATCCCACTCATTCGAGGGGAGGCCCCGGCCATACTACGTTCACCCCGGGGGGCTTCTATCGTTGCCCCTGCCTGATGGGCAGCCGATGGGGCCGCGAGCACCTCGTCGGTTGCGCGTTCATCCTCTCGTCGCGCTTGAGGACGGCGGGTTGAACCGTCCAATCAACGGGCGCATCCATGCGGCAGTCGGGCCTTGTCCCCCCTTCGGCCCGAGGGAGTCGATCTCGGCGCCGGACGTGGCGGGTCCGGGCCACTGGCGACATCACGCCTCTGACTGAGCCCCGTAGAAGTGGGCTTCGACCTCTGGGTCCGGCTGGTTGAAATCGTCGGGCACGGCAAACTCGCCTGCACAGAGGCCGGATGGACGCAGCCCTCCGGGGCAGGTTGGGGGCACCAGATAGGCCAGGGTGGAGTCGTCGCCCTGCAATAAGATCGTCTCGCCCTCCTTGAGCAGGGCGAGAATTTCGGCGGAAACAGGGAAGTCCTCGATGCGGACGGTGTGCATGGGTTCGGGGGGCAAAGTTTGACAGGTGGAGATTACGATCAATTGGGCTCATGGGAAAGTTTGAAATTGGGGGCTTCCTGCCGCAGAGGTCACCCGGCAATCGCTTTTCCTCCCACTTCTGGAGCCACTACCGGAAGAACCAAGCCCCGACCGAGACCGCGACACCC
>SKLO01000214.1 GCA_007123195.1 Verrucomicrobiales bacterium
GCGAGCCCGAGCGCCGGTTCGTGGTCGCCGACCACGTCCAACCCGCCGCCGAGGCACCCGAAGCCGCCCGCTTTGAATCCGATCGCGACACCGTGGCCGGCAGCCGGACCGGGCCGGATCCCGATGGCCCGGCGGACATGCCGAGCCTGACCGGCGACAGCCCGTTCGAGGCCTTAAGCGCGGTCGACGCGACGTTCCAGGACGGCGACGAACCCACGCCGCCCCCGCTGCCCGCCCAGCCCGAACCGGTCGCCCCGCCGGTGGCGGTCGCCGTGCCGGTGGTGGAACCGCAACCAACGCCGGAACCGGAACCCCAGCCTGAGCCCACTTCCCCGATGGAGATCGCCGCGGTGGCGGAGCCCGCCGATCTGGTGAACGATCCGCTGGCGGAGGATGAACTGCTGGTTGCCGAAGCCGAGGAGCCGACCGAAATGGTCGAGGAACCGGAGGTCGAGCTGGCGGAAACGGAGCCCGAAGAAAGCCGCGACGCGTTGCCGCCGGAACCACAGGACGAAGCGCCCCCTCTGGAACTGGCGGACGCGGGCGAGCCCGCCGAGACAATGATGGACCTGCCTCGGCCCGATCCGGTCATGCTGGAGCCGTTCGAGCCCGGCACCCCACGCCAACCGGAACAACGCGTGCGCGACCAACGCGGGGGCGCCGAGTGGAGCGAGGTCGACTCGTTCCTGGCGATGCAAACGGCCGAGGGCGAATACAAGCGCCAGCTCTATGGGGTCATCGAGCGCCGCTGGCGCCGTTTGACCAACCAGAACCTCGCGATGAAAACCTACTCCCAAGTGAAAGTGGCAGTGGTAATTGAGCGGGATGGCAGCATTCTTAGTGCCCGCATCACCGAGAGCGCAGCCAGCCCGGCCATGCGCGAAGCCGCCCTGAGGGCGGTGCAGGAAGGCAGGCTGCCTCCGGTGCCTGAGGAGATCCCGGCCCCTTACTACTATGCCATGGAGTTTCTTGTTTACTGACCTGCCGCTCGCCGCCAGCGACCCCAACGCCTGGTCCGTGGCGTGGAATTTCCTGCGCGCGGGCGGCATCTTCATGGTCTTCATCGCCGCCTGCTCGCTGCTGGCCGTGTCGGTCGCCATCTACAAGTTTCTCGAACTGCGCCGCCACCTGGTCCTGCCCACGGAGGTGGTGCACGAACTCGAGAACATCGAGGCCTACGTCGAGCAGGGCACTGTCGAACCACTGCTGCAGCGCCTCAACGCCAGCCCCTCGCCGCTGGCCCGCGCCGCCGCCGGCGCCATGAGCGGCACCTACCTCGACAAGAGCGAGGCACTCGATGCCGCCCAGTCGCGCGGTCGCGAGGAGGTCGTGCGGCTTGAGCGGGGCATCGCCGTGCTCGAGGTGGTCATCACCATCGCTCCGTTGCTCGGCCTGCTCGGCACCGTGTCCGGCCTCGTCAGCGTGTTCGGCGTGCTCGGGGATGCCGGCCTCGACGAATCCAGCCCGGCCGAACTGGCACGCGGCATCGCCATGGCCCTCAATACCACCATCGCCGGCCTGGCGGTGGCCGTGCCCACCGTGATCGCCCACAGCTACTTCACCCGCCGCATCGAGGCCATCGCCGCCCGCATGGAGGTGCTGCTCAACCACGCCCTGTCGATGTTCTTCAACTTCTTCCAGATCGAGGTCCTGCAGCATGGCCATGGCCACGCCGAGACCGCCGCCGCCGCTCCGCCCGGCAGCGTGGCCCGCCACTGAAGCCCGGCCGCACCGCCCCGAGCCCTGGATCCATCCATGCAACTTGTCCGTCGCAAGAGACCGCGCCCCGTGGTGCCGATCATCGCCTTGATCGACATCCTTGCCATCCTGCTGATCTTTTTCATCGCCACCATGACCTTCCGCACCCCGCGGTCGGTCCTGCCCATCAACGTGCCCACCACCCAGGCGCTCCCTGCCACCGAAGTCCACGACGCCCGGGTGGAACTCAGCGTCACGGAAGATGGCAGCCTGTTCCTGCAGGACGACCCGCTCGAACTGCAGGACCTGACCCCGCGCCTGCTGGCCGCGCGCGAGGACAATCCCGACCTGAAACTCGAATTGCGGGTCGACCGCGAGTTGCCGTTCGGCCTGCTCATCGCCGTCTGGGACGCCCTCACTCAGGCCGGCTTCCCGATCCGCGACGTGCCCACCCGGGTCACCCGCGGGGTGGAACAAGCCGATCCCGGTTGAGCCATTGCAAGCCCCCCCGCTTTGGGGTTTGTTGCCCCATGGTTCGCACCATCACTCTTTACGGCGATCCGGTGCTGCGGCGTAAATGCAGCCCGATCGACTCCGTCACCGACGACATCCGCCAGTTGGCCGACGACATGATCGAAACCATGCGCGACGCCGAGGGCGTCGGCCTGGCGGCACCCCAGGTCGGGGTCAGCCTGCAGCTCGCCGTGGTCGACGTCAGCGTCGAGGACGAATCGGTCACCCGGGTCGAACTCGACGGCAAACCCGTCACCCTGGCCGCGGTCTCGCCGCTGGTGTTCCTCAACCCGGAGCTGGAACTGACCAGCGAACGCGAGCTGCGGGTCGAGGGCTGCCTCAGCATCCCCGACGTGCGCGCCCCGGTCAGCCGCCCTGCCAGTGTCATCATGCGCTACACCGACCTCGACGGCCAGCCGCACACCCTCGCCGCCGACGGCCTGTTGGCGCGCGCCATCCAGCATGAGACCGACCACCTCAACGGCATCCTGTTCCTCGACCGGCTGACGACCGCCGCCAAGATGTCGGCCCGCCGCCAGCTCAAGCGCGCCATGGCGGAATGGTGACGGGTTCACCACATCCATTCTCGATTTATCCTTGCACCACCGCGTCTGCGCCCCAATTTGCCGTTCCTGCCTGAAATCAGTCGAACGCGCCATTGCCACCAGAGAAGCCGCGCGTTCGTAGTGTTCAGGCAGTCTTCATCACCTGTTTCACGTGACAGCCGTCCCTACCGCGATTGGTCAACCGCGCACGGGTTATGTCCACACTTACAGTGCCACCCACCCGGTGGTGGCCCGGGTCGAGGTGGGGCAAGCGGTTGAGGTTGAAACCGTTGATGCCTTCGGCAACGCCCTCGAATCCGAGCGTGACCTGCCCTCACACCTGCGTGGCTACCCCTACGTCAACCCGCAAACCGGACCGGTCCACATCGAGGGCGCCAAGCCGGGCGACACCCTGGTGGTGCGTCTGCAGGCCATCAAGCCGACCCGCGACCACGCTGTCACCGCGCTGGTCGAGGAGTTCGGCCTGCTCACCAGCACCGGCACCACCGCCACCCTGCAACGGCCACTGCCGGAACAAACCCGCCTGCTGCCGATCGAGCCCTCACCCGAAGTCCCCCGCCAGGTCAGGCTCGGTCCCGATCTCGTCGTGCCCTGGCGGCCGTTCCTCGGCACCATCGGCGTCGCCCCCCTGCTGGAGGCGCCCAGCTCCCTCACCTGCGGCCCCTGGGGCGGCAACCTCGACCTGCCGGACATCGGTCCGGGTGCCGAAATCCACCTCGCCGTGCATCACCCCGGCGCCCTGTTCTTCACCGGCGACGCCCACGCCTGTCAGGGCGACGGCGAAATCACCGGCGTCGCCGGCGAAATCCCCGCCCGCGTCACCATGACCTTCGACCTGATCCCCGCCGGCGACCGCCCCGCGCCGGCCTGGCCGCGGATCCTCACCGACACCGAATGGATCGCCGTCGGCTGCGCGCGACCGTTCGAGGACGCCTGCCGCATCGCCTGCCGCGAGCTGGTCCGCTGGATCGCCGCCGATACCGGCCTCGCCGAAATCGACGCCTACCACCTGCTCGGTCAGGCCGTGCGCCTGCGTCCCGGCAACCTGGTCAACCCCAACTACTCGGTCGCCGCCGCGATCGACCGCCGCCTGCTCCCGGCCCCCGTCGCCCCCACCGGAACCCGACCCTGACCCGTGCCAGCCGCCCGTCCGCGGCCGCATCCCTGCAACCGTCAATCTTCAACTTTTTACTTTTCTGTCATGTGTGGAATCGCCGGAGAATTCGCCCTCAAAGACAAGCCCGCCGACCGCGCCGCGCTCGGCCGCATGCTCGACTGCATGGTCCGCCGCGGACCTGATGCCGACGGCATGATCGTGCGCGGCAACGTCGCCCTCGGCCATCGCCGGCTCAAGATCATCGACCTCAGCGAGGCCGCCCAGCA
>SKLO01000593.1 GCA_007123195.1 Verrucomicrobiales bacterium
CCGGGACGACGCCCGTCAACAGGCCATCGCCGCCGGCGACCACCACCACCGCGCCCTGACCCCGGGCTCGGTGCCCCTGTTCGGCGAGGCATGGAACCAGTCGGGACCAGTCAACGGTCCCGCCGCCTGGATGAACTTCATCACCACCGTGTCGGCCACCGACGACACCACCGGCCGCGGCTGGCCTCGCATGAACCTCAACCAGGTGGTCGCCTCCAACCCGCCGGCCGACGCCGCCCGCCTGATCGCCGACTGGATCCGCGACGCCTGGACCGGCCCCACCGGCATCGACTCCCTGCAGGACCACCAACTGTTCGGCAACGAACGCCTGCGGCTGCAACTCGCCGCCAACATCGTCGATTACATCGACGACGACAACCTCCCCACCGACCTCGGCGACGTCGAGGGTTACCCGGTCATCGGCATTGAAAAAATCCCCTATTTGATCGCGGTCGAACCGCGCTTCGAACACCTCGACCTCGGCGACGCCGCCACCCCGGGCTTCCGTCGCAGCCAAATCACCCTGCGCGCCAACCTGCGGTTCTACAACCTGTTCGACGAACCGCTCGACCTGGCCGACTCGGTGCAAAGCGTGCTCCTCACCGGCCTGCCGATTTTGATCCGCGGCGGCCAGGACGTGCTCGACATAGAGGAGGAGACCTTTGAAATCCGCATCCCCGAGGATCTGGAGAACAACGACACCGTGATCCCCGCGCCACAAAACGGCGTCGGCACCTCCGGCGCGCGCACCTTCAGCACCGCCGTGCTCGGGCAATGGACCGTCGACTACCCGATCATCGGCCAAACCTCCTTTCTCGCCGGCCTGCTGGAAATCGAAGTGCTGGGAGAGGACTACGCCAGGCTGGACGTGACCGAGGTGGGATTGAATTCGCGCAGCGCCCAGTGGGCGCAATCGGGCACCGGAAGGTTTCTCTTTGACGACGGCAGCTCGGGCAGGGAGGCGGCGGTCATCTGCCTCCACTTCACCATCGTGCCGACCGCCAGCGGTTCCACCCCGCGCGAGATCGGCGACCCGCGGTTCCGCCCCGAGATCCTCAACGGTCGGTGGTATCACACCACCCGCTCCGACCAAGCGCGGGTGGAATACGGCCTCAACCGCGCCGAACAGAACTCACGAGCATTCAGCGTCGACTGGTATCAACATTTCGGCAACGCCCCCAAAGCGATCCACCGCAACTCGCCCATGCGCTCCATCGGCGAGCTGGGCCATGTCGCCGCCTGCGAGTTTCCCTGGCGCACCCTGTATCTGCAGCATCCCGAGCGCCCCGCCAACACCACGGAATTCTATTTTGCCAACGCCATCCCCGAGCGCCGCCTGGCTTCCCTCGACTGGGTTCTCACCGACCTGTTCACCGTCGGCGGCCACCGCGCCGGGCAGTGGAACGTCAACAGCCAGTTGCTCGGCTTTGCCGGCAACACCGTCAGCCACGGCGGCGCCCACGGGCTGTTCCGGCGCATGGAAGTCGGCGGCCCCCACGGCCACCCTCTCGTCATCAACGACGCCCTCGCCTCGGCGCTGGCCGATGTGGTCACCGGCCGACGCCTCAATCCCGTCCCCTCCGACCGCAACGCCCCCCCACGCCCGTTCCTCCAGCGCGGCCAACTGGCCGCCCCGCTCAGCCGGGCCGTCGGGTTTAGCGATGGCACCACCACCAGCTCCAGGTCGGTGGTCAGTGCCTCGATCTACGGCCCCACCGGCAACAACACCCCGCTGGCGGCCATCGATGCCCACATGGAACAACCATTCCGCCAGGTCGCCGGCGCCGTCACCACCGGCGGCACCGTGTTCCGCGTTTTGTTTGTCGGTCAGGCGGTCACCGACCGCAACAACGACGGCATCATCCAGCCGTCCGAGGTCCGGGCCGAATACCTCGCCGAGGCCCTGGTCGAGCGGGTGCCGGTCATCGAGGAGGTCCCCGGCCAACCCGGACCCCGCACCGTCGACGCCGTGTTCAATGTCATCAGCCAGCGCGCCATCCTCGAATGACCGCGACCCCGAGCGATCCCACCCGCCTTCGCCACGCCATGTCCCCTGCCCTCGCCCTGCGCCGCCGTCCGACCCTGCCCGTGGCCGCCGCCATCACCGCCGCGGTCTGGTTGGCCTGCGGCCTCGCTGGCGGCGACAGCGCCACCGCCCAGTCAAGCCAACCCGCCCCCGGCCCACGCCCCGCCCCGGTCGCACCCCAGCTGGCGCAGACCGAGCCGTCGGCCTGGTCGACCAATGTCCGGCCAAACCTGCGCCGCGTGCTGCTGCAGTTCGACCAGCCCATGCGACCGGGGTTCACCGACTGGATCGGGCGCAGGTCGCTGATGCCTGACACCTTCACCCTCGACGACCACATCAGTCCCGACCTGCGCAGCCAGTGGCTCGATGTCGAACTGGCGCCCGGACGCGTCTACGTGTTCGCCCTCAACGAGCGCGGGCGCCGTGGTGTTGGCTTCCAAAACCAGCGCGGAATCGCCATGGCACCCCATTTCCTGGTGTTCCAGACCAGCGGCCAGATGCTGGCCGAGCACGCCCCGCCCCAGGTCGTCTCCAGCTCGCCGGCGAACAACGCCACCGACGTCGATCCGGCCGAATACACCGGCATCTCGGTCACGTTCGACCGGCCGATGATGACCGACGACCACGGCTTCATCGTCGCCGTCAACAACCAGCTGCTGCGGCTTGATGAGATCGAGTTCGAATGGAACAGCGAGGCCACCACCTGCCTGCTGCGACTCCCGTTCCTGCCCCAGAGCCGCTACCGCGTCATCCTCAACAGCCAGCGCAACATCGGCTTCCGCGCCACCAACCGCGCCCCCCTGTGGCCGATCCAGCTGAGCTTCCAAACCACCGAAGCCTCGACCCCGGCTGCTCCCGCAGGCCCCGCGCCCAACGTGCCGCCCGAACTGGTGCTCACCTCCCCCGCCATGTGGGACGACCGGGTCGAGCCCGGAAAACAACGCCTGCTGCTGAGCTTCGACCAACCGCTGCGACCGGGCTTCACCGACTGGATGGGCCGCAACCAGAGGGGCAACTTCCGCCGCCTGCGGGACGGCCAGGACGAGCGGCAGGACGAAGGCATCAGCGACGACCAGATGTCGGTGTGGCTTGAAGTCGACCTCGACCCGTCCACCCTCTACATCTTCCCCCTCAACGAGCGCGGCCGCCGCGGAGTCGGGTTCCAAAACACCCGCGGCCTGGTGATGGCACCGCGCTACCTCGTGTTCCGCACCGCCGGACCGGTCGATCCCGCCGAGGTGTCGCCCTTGGTCGAATCCACCAACCCGGTGAACGGCAGCACCGATCTCGACGCCGCGCGCCTCGGCGCCGTGACCGTCATCTTCAGCGAGCCCATGCAACGCGACCAGCACGGCGCCACCCTGCTGGCCGGCGACGAGGCGTTGGAACTCACCGACGACGACTGGAACTGGTCCGGCGACGGCACCGCGTTCAGCATCACCCACGACTGGCAGCCCGCCACCGACTACCGGCTGCAGCTCAACAGCGAGCGCTCGATCGGTTTCGCCAACCAGGCCGGCATCCCCCTCTGGGCCACCGAACTACGCTTCACCACCGCCGCCGAACCCGCCGACGAGTGAGCCGATCCCACCCATGGTCGCTGCGCCGCGAGGAGGAGTGTTATTGGAGGCGCGCCCGGCCGTTGCCAGCGAATCCCATTCGCCTCGCCAGCGCGAAGCACCCCGCGGGATCGCCACCCCGCGGGGTAGGGCGAGGCGTCCCTGCCGAGCCGCGCAGACCAAACGACCTCCTTTCGTCCCCAGCCCCGCATACCAAACCGCCCGCGTTCCGACCGCGAAAAGCCAAAGCCCCCGCAAGCAGTGAACCCGCCGCTGCCCCCATCTCCACGCCGGTCCGGCGAACGCGGCTCGCCAGGGACGGCTCGCCCTACCGTTGCCAGCGCGGCTCATTGGCCTCGCGAGCGCGGAGCGTCCCGCGGGATTGTCACCCCGCGGGGTAGGGCGAGGCGTCCCTGCCGAGCCGCGCAGGCCGAAGGGCGTTCTTTCGCCTCACCGCCGCGCATATCCAACCGCCCGCGTTTTGCCCGCGAAAAGCCGAAGCCCCTGCAAGCCGTGAACCCGCCGCTGCCCCAAACTCCGCGTCCGTCCGGCGAACGCGGCTCGCCA
>SKLO01000162.1 GCA_007123195.1 Verrucomicrobiales bacterium
GCCGGGCGTTTTTGGGGGCCGACTGGAGGTAATTGACGACGCCCTGGGGCAGTTCGCGCTCGGCGGCCAGCGCGGTCTTCAACTCGTCGAGCTGGCGGCGGTTGGGCAGCTTGTTGTGCCACAAGAGATAGACCACCTCCTCGTAGCTGACGTGGCCGGCGAGTTCGTTGATGTCGTAGCCGCAGTAGAACAACACGCCCTCCTGGCCCTTGACTTCCCCGAGCCGGGTTTCAGCGGCGATGATTCCTTCCAGTCCTCTTGCGGTGACGGCCATGATGTATGTTTGCGGTAGTGGGTTGGGGGTGGTGGCGGGTGACGGAGACGGGGCGGCGAGGTGGCCGGCCCTGCGAGGGTTTACGGCAGCTGCTTGAGCAGGGTTTCCGCCATCTCGGCGGGGGTGGCGGCAACGGCGATGCCGGCCTCGCGCATGGCCTCGATCTTGGCCTCGGCGGTGCCCTTGCCGCCGGCGACGATGGCGCCGGCGTGGCCCATGCGGCGTCCCGGCGGGGCGGTGGCGCCGGCGATGAAAGCGGCGACCGGTTTGTCGCAGTGGTCCTTGATCCAGGCGGCGGCCTCCTCTTCCTCGCTGCCGCCGATCTCGCCGATCAGGATGAAGGCGTCGGTGTCGGGGTCGGCGGTGAACAGTTCGGCGGCCTGCCGGTGGGTCAGGCCGTGAATGGGGTCGCCGCCGATGCCGATGCAGGTGCTCTGACCGTGGCCGCGGGAGCTGAGCTGCCAGACCGCCTCGTAGGTCAGGGTGCCCGAGCGGGAGATGACGCCGATGCGGCCGGGTTTGTGGATGTAGCCGGGCATGATGCCGATCTTGCACTGTTCCGGGGTGATGATGCCAGGGCAATTGGGACCGATCAGGGTGACATCGCGGCCTTGCAGGGCGGCCTTGACCCGCATCATGTCGCGCACGGGAATGCCCTCGGTAATGGCGACGATCAGCGGGATGCCGGCGTCGGCCGCCTCGAGAATCGAGTCGGCGGCGAACGGCGGCGGGACGAAAATCATGGTGGCGTTGGCGCCGGTCTGGTGGACCGCCTCGCCGACGGTGTCGAACACCGGCACGGCGGCCTCGAACAACTCGCCACCGCGGCCGGGGGTGACGCCGGCGACGATGTTGGTGCCGTATTTGCGGCAGGCGGAGGAGTGGAAGCTGCCGGACTTGCCGGTGATGCCTTGGACCAGCAGGCGGGTGTCGGAGTTGACGAGGACGGACATGAAGAATGAAAAATGTAGGGAATCGGTGGGAAAGCGGACAGACCGATGGTGCCCGGCCATGATAGCCGGGCGACGCGGGCTGTCCAGAGCGGAGGCGCGTGGCGTGTGGTGGCGGAGGGGCGGTCAGGCGGCCTTGACCACCTTGGCGGCGGCGTCGGCGAGGTCGTCGGCGGCGATGATGTCGAGGCCGGAGGCGGCCAGCAGGTCGCGGCCCTGTTCGACGTTGGTGCCCTCCAGCCGGACCACCAGCGGCACCTTCAGCTGGATGGATTTGGCGGCGTTGATGATGCCCTGGGCGATGACGTCGCACTTCATGATGCCGCCGAAGATGTTGACCAGGATGGCCTTGACGTTGGGGTCCTCGGTGAGGATGCGGAAGGCCTGGGTCACCTGGTCCTCGCTGGCGCCGCCGCCGACGTCGAGGAAGTTGGCCGGTTCACCGCCGAAATGCTTGATGATGTCCATGGTGGCCATCGCCAGGCCGGCGCCATTGACCATGCAGGCGATGTCGCCGTCGAGGCCGATGTAATTGAGGTGGAATTTCGACGCCTCGACCTCGCGCGGGTCCTCCTCCTCGGGATCGCGTAGGGCGGCGATCTCGGGATGGCGGTAGAGGGCGTTGTCGTCGAAGTTGAACTTGGCGTCGAGCGCCAGCACCTCGCCTTCGGTGGTGAGCACGAGTGGATTGATCTCGACCATCGAGCAATCGCAGCTGGCGAACAATTCGTGCAGGGACAGGATCAGTTTGGCGGCGGCGGCGATCTTGTCCGAGGGCAGGCCGAGGCCGGCGGCGATCTTGCGGGCCTGGAACGGCTGCAGGCCGAGCAGGGGATCGACCGGTTCGCGCGTGATGGCCTCGGGCCGCGAGGCGGCGACCTCCTCGATGTCGACGCCGCCCTCCGGGCTGGCGACGACCACCGGTCGCTCGGTGGCGCGGTCCATCAGCACGGCCAGGTAGAATTCGCTGGCGATGTCGACCGCCTTGGCCACCAGCACCTGGCGGACGAGCTTGCCTTCCGGGCCGGTTTGGTGGGTGACCAGGGTTTGGCCGAGCATGTTGGCGGCGATCTCGCCGGCCTGTTCAGCCGTGTCGCACAGGTGCACCCCGCCTTCGAAGCCGTTGGTGAAGGTGCCCTTGCCGCGCCCGCCGGCGTGGATCTGGGCCTTGACCACCACTTTGCCCGGAATCGCGCGCGCGGCGTCGGCGGCGGCTTCGGGGGTGGTGGCGACCTTGCCGGCCGGGGTGGCGACGCCGTAGCGGTCGAAAAGTTCCTTGGCTTGGAATTCGTGGATGTTCATGTGCGGTGGCCGCGCAGGCGGCTGGAGCTGAAAGCGGGTGTGATATTGGCGGCGGTCGGGAGATTCCCGCGGAAGCCGCCACGAAAGTGGCAGGGAGCGCGGGTGCGATCGGGTGGAAGCGGCGGCATCCCTGCCGGCGGCACAGTAGGAGAGCCGGGCCCCGGGTCAACCGCCGAGCGGGGAAAACTGCCGATGTTCCCGGTGTCCCCGCGGCTGTTGCGGCGCGGCTTGAACCTGCCGCTGGGGCAGGGGTTCGGCTGCCCCATGACGAACACGGCAACGCGGTTCTGGCTGCTGCGGGAGGCGCGACGGCTTGGAGCGGGGCTGCTGTGACCGGGCTGTGACCGGCGGCGCGGTCGGCGGATGGGGGGCGTGAAAAGCGGTGGCGCGTCCGCGATCCGCTGTTAGGTTGGGCGCCCTTTCACCAGATCGATGGCCACCGACCGCACTCAAACCGAGACCGAAAACCGGCTGATGCTGGGCCTGCCCAAGGGCAGCCTGCAGGACGCCACGCTCGACCTGTTCAAGAAGGCCGGCTATTCGATTCATGTGTCGTCGCGCTCCTACAAGCCGGCGGTGGACGATCCGGAACTGGAACTAAGGCTGTTGCGGGCGCAGGAGATCGGGCGCTACGTGGATCATGGATTCCTCGATTGCGGCCTGACCGGGCGCGACTGGGTGGCGGAGAACCGCGCCGACGTGGAGGTGATCTGCGACCTGCCCTACAGCCGGGCCACGTCGATGCCGGCGCGCTGGGTGCTGGTAGTACCGGAAGACTCGCCGGTGCGGTCGGTGGAAGACCTGGCCGGGAAAACCATCGCCACCGAGGTGGTGGAATTGACCCGCGAGTGGCTCAAGGCCAAGGGGGTTGAGGCGACGGTCGAATTCTCCTGGGGCGCCACCGAGGTCAAGGTGCCCGAGCTGGTCGACGCCATCGTCGACATCACCGAGACCGGATCCTCGATCCGGGCCAACAAGCTGCGCATCGTCGACACCCTGATGGAATCCTATCCGCAGCTGGTCATGAACCGCCAGGCGGCGCGCGACCCGTGGAAGCGGGCCAAGGTCGAGCGCCTGGTGCTGCTGCTGCGCGGCGCCATGGAGGCCAGGTCCAAGGTCGGGCTCAAGATGAATATGCCCGAAAACAGTTTGCAAAGGGTGGTGGCCACGCTACCATCCCTCCGCCAACCGACGATTTCCCAGCTCAGCCAGAAGGGTTGGGTCGCCATCGAGACCGTCATCGACGAGACCGTGGTGCGGGAAATCATCCCCCGGCTCAAGGAGCTGGGGGCGGAAGGCATAATCGAATACCCACTGAACAAGGTGGTGTATTAACGAGGATTCGCAGCCGTCGTGGTCCGGCCACGGTGGCTGTTTTGTCTCTACACATCATGGGATCGCTCAAGAAGAGAAGGAAAACAAAAATCAACAAGCACAAGCGCCGCAAGCGCATGCGTGCCAACCGGCACAAGAAGCGTTTGCGTTACAAGAGCTGAGCAGGCATCATGCCTGTCATGGCCCGCGCTGGTGATTGGATCACGTTTCCCTTGCTCCGCGGTCGTGCTTTGTCGGAAAGTGTCCGGCGGGTGTCTTTCAAGGCAGCTGGGACGGC
>SKLO01000045.1 GCA_007123195.1 Verrucomicrobiales bacterium
GGCTTGCGCGGCAGTCGCACCCCCAGCCGGTCGAGCTGCTGCAGCACATTGCCCAGCAAACCCTGTGGCTGGGTCGGCACAAACCGGGGCGTCGACCGGTCGGCACCAGGCTGGCTCTCGCTGAACAGGTCGGGTTGTTCGGCCAGCAACGGCACCCGGGACGACAACGGTCGGGGTGAAGCGGGCGAAGAATGGGGGCTGGAGGCGGGGGGCAACGGCAGCGGCGGTGGGGATGGCGGGGTCGGTGAGGTGGTCATTCGGTCCGTGGCGCGCCCGGTCCGGCGCGATGGCGTTGTCAGTTCATGCCCACCATGCGTCCGCCACCCGCCTGTTGCAGGCCATAATTCATCACGGTCCGGGCGTCGTCAAAAATCCACGCGGTCTGGGAGCCAAGCTGCACCAGAATCACCTCGCGCCCGCCCATGGAGGCGGTCGATACCAGGCACCGGCCGGCCGCGCGGGTGTAACCGGTCTTCATGCCGTTGCAACCGCCCATGCTGCCCAGCAGTCGGTTGGTGTTGCGCAGGGTGGTGGTGCGGCCGTTGGCATAGCGGAACTGGACGCTCTCGCGCTGCACGATCTGGCGGATCGTCGGGTTGCGGTAAGCCACCCACGCGATGCGCGACACGTCGCGCGCGGTCGAATACTGGCCCGGCTCGGTCAACCCGTGCGGATTGCGAAAGTTCGAATCGAGGCAACCCAGCTCCCGCGCACGCTGGTTCATCCGGTCGACAAAAGCCGACACACTGCCGGAGTGATCCCGGGCCAGCGCCAGCGCGGCGTCATTGCTGCTGCGGACCAGAATGGCCTCCAGCAATTGCTTCCTGGTATAGCGGTCGCCGGCCGCAAACCCCAGCTTGCTCGGCTCGATCCAGGTGTCGGCCGGCTGAATCGTGATGGTGCGGTCGAGATTGCCGGCCTCAACCACCAGCAGGGCGGTCAGCAATTTCTGGGTGCTGGCCACCTGGCGACGCTGGTCGGGATTCCTCGTGGCCAGCACATCGCCGGTGCGGGCATCAACCAGCAGCACCGCTTCGGCCCGCCCGGTCGGCGCCGCGGGGTTGCCCATGTGCCGCGGCGGCGGCTGGTCGGCCACCGGTCGCGTGGGCCGGACCGCCAGTTGCGCCCGGTCACCGCCACCCGATCGCTGGGCCGACGGCAAGGACGGCGCCGCCGGGCCGCCGCTGCTGCTACAGCCAACCGTGGTTGCCGCCAACATCAGGCCGAGCACCAGCACCAGAGCGGGGCGCAACCCGGCCGACGACACGGGGGCGGCACTGGCAAAACGTCGCCGGCTACGGACAACCCGGCACGACAAGGAGTGAAGGCAGCGCGTCATCATGGTCAATGCCGATCAAACCGGATCAGCGCGGGTTTGTCAATCGGGCTTGATTGTCAATCCACCTCGATCACTCACCCGGTCGCCGACCGCGTTCGCCTTTGACAGCCCGCGGATCCCGCCGTTTGCTGACGGCATGGGTTTGATCATCAACGGCGAATCGATCGATGACGAGATCATCGACGGCGAGTTCCGCAACATCAAGTCGCACTACGAGCGCCTGCTGCAGGTGTCGTGCTGCGAGCGCGATCCCGAGTTCCGGGGTCGGGCCAAGCAACAGATCACCGGCCGGGTGCTGCTGGCCCAGCAGGCCGAAAAGCTGATCCCCGAGGTGGCCGCCGACGAAATCGACAAGGCCTTTGCCGAACTGGTCGAGGAACACGGCGGCGAGGACCGCTTCTACCTCAACATGGGCGTGCCGTCGAAGGACGAGGCCATGGTCAAACGCAACATCGGCAACAGCCTGCGGGTCCACAAATTACTCGAACAGGAGGTCTACGCCAACTGTGCCGAACCCGCCGAGCACGACCTGCGGGCGTTCTACGACCAGCACCAGGACCATTTCAAGTCGGCCGAGGAAGTGCGCGCCATGCACATTTCCAAGAGCCTGCGCGGGGCCAACAGCCGCGAGGAGGTCTATCGCGTCCTGCGCGACGTGCGCCAGCAACTGCTCGACGGCGCCGACTTCGAAACGCTGGCCAGCCAGCACAACGACCGGCAGGGCCAGGAAATCGATCTCGGTTTCTTCAAGCGCGGCGAATTCATGGAGGACTTCGAGGTCATCGCCTTCTCCATGGACAAGGGCGAGGTCAGCCCCGTGTTCGTCACCCAGCTGGGGTTCCACCTGTGCAAGGTCACCGACCGCCGCGACTCGGTGCTGCAGCCGTTCGAGGAAGTGCGCGACCAGGTGCGGGAATTGTGGCTGGGCCACGAGCGCCAGCGCCTGCTCGACGCCTACCTTGAGAAGCTCAAGGAACAGGCCAAAGTCGAAGACAGCGATCCCGAGGAGGAACTCGCGGAAGAACGCGAGGCGGTGGCCTCGTTTCTGGCCAACGCCAACAACAATCAGGGCACCGAGGCGCGACCGCCCGAACCTGTGGCCCATCGGCATTGAGCCACCACTCGATTCGCCCGGCGTCCTTCACAGATCGCCCCACGGCCCCGTGCGAACGGCAGGCGTGCATCCAGAGTGCAGGCAGACATTCCTGTCTGCCGCGCCATTGATCAGCCCACGGCAAGGCCCAAGCCCCCGGAACTCCGAACGCCCGGAAAACACCCCCACTCAATGGACGCGACGCCGGCCCACCAGAGTGCAGGCAGACATTCCTGTCTGCCGCGCCACTGATCAGCCCACGGCAAAGCCCAAGCGCCCGGAACTCCGAACGCCCGGAAAACACCCCCACTCAATGGACGCGACGCCGGCTCACCAGAGTGCAGGCAGACATTCCTGTCTGCCGCGCCATTGATCAGCCCGCGGCAAAGCCCATCCCCCCGGAACAGCGTCCGCCCAAAAGGATCGGCGCGTCCACCTCACAAGGAAGGGAACCGACGGTAAACAGCAGACAAAAATAACGGCTCCGCTCGGCTACCTGCCGCAGGGCACGGACTCGCGCACGGGGTGGAACCAACCACCACCGGATCAAGCCCGAAGCTCACCACGGCAGGTCGCCAGGCGACCGACTGTCTTACCAGTCGTCGCCGTAGTCACGCTTGCGGCCACCGCGGTCACCGCGACGGCTTCCGCCGCCACCGCCACCACCGCCGCCGTAGTCGCGACGGCCACCGCCGCCGCCACCGCCGCCGCCGCCGTAGTCACGACGGCCACCGCCGCCGCCACCGCCGCCGCCGCCGTAATCGCGACGACCACCGCCGCCGCCACCGTCCCCACGGGGCTCGGGCGGACGGGCTTCATTGACTCGCATTGGACGACCACCGAGCGGATGCCCATCAAGGGCTTCGACGGCCGCCTTGGCGGCCTCGGGTGAGTCGTAGGACACAAACGCGAAGCCTCGCGGCTTCTGCGTGAACTTGTCCATGATGATTTGCACTTCACTGACTGCGCCGTGCTCGGCGAATATGTCGTGCAGTTCCGTTTCCGTGATGCTGAAGGGCAGGTTGCCCACGTAGAGCTTGGCGCTCATTGATTTCTGACGGGGTGCTAGGTTGGTATGTCCGAATGCTGCGCGCCACTAAAGGCACTGTGCCCGTGGCCACCATCAACGTCTGGGACGTTGGGTCCGAAGACCACCCGGTTAGGAAGCGGAACAATCGACTGGACCCGAGGATAGGGGCTGTCGGGACAAACGCAAGCAGAATCGACGACAAGTCGGCGTTCACTCTCCCAAAGGCCCCCGCCGGCATCAGCCTGACCGGCCCAAACCGCCATCAGCACGTTGCCTTCCCCCGGTTTGCACCGATGCTCACGCCCGTCAGGGGCACCACCGCCCGCCCCGTTCCACGCTCCACCGACACCGGACCGCCATGCCCGAACTGCCCGAAGTCGAGACCACCCTGCGCGGCATCCTGCCGCACCTGCTGGGACGGCGCGTCCTCGGCGTCGAGATCCGCCAGCGCCAGCTGCGCTGGCCGGTCGCGCCGGAGATCGATCACCTGCCCGGATCGATCGTCACCGGTCTCCATCGGCGGGCCAAATACCTGCTGGCCACCATCTCCCCCGCCCCGGACCAGCCGCCCACAGGCACGATCCTGATCCACCTCGGCATGTCCGGCAGCCTGCGGATCATCGAGCCCTCCGCCCCGCTGCGGCCCCACGACCACGTGCTGGTCACCCTTGA
>SKLO01000323.1 GCA_007123195.1 Verrucomicrobiales bacterium
AACTGGTAACTGATGACTGATGACTGATGACTGGTGACTGGTGACTGGTGACTGATGACTGATGACTGATGACTGATGACTGGCGCGCCGGAGTTGGACCAAGGGCGGCTTCGCCGCGGCTGGTGGACCGGGGTTGGGCTTTGGGTTGGCTTTGATTTTGATCCGGCACGCTGGAAGCCTGCCGGCACTTTGAAGCACGCTGGAAGCCTGCTTCCACGGTGAAGCACCCTGGAAGGCTGCTTCTACAATGGGCACTCTGAAAGGCTGCTGTTACCGGGGCTGCGCGGGTCGGCTGCGGGCACGGAGGGCTACGGGCGGATGTGGATGAGGGCGGCGGGGACTTCGAGCGAACAACGGCCTTTCTCGGGCAGGCAGTCGATCAGGGTCACGGCGGCGGCGCCGGCACGGCGAAGCTTGTCCTTGAGGCTGGACAAGGGCCGGGTGATGGCGCGCTCGTCGACCACACAGGCCAACGCGGCGGCATGACGCCAGTTGGCGCCGGCGGTCGCTGGCAGCTCGCGCTGCTCAAGACGAAATTGCTCGAGGTCGTCGATGGCCTCCTTGTAACTGCCGTGCGCGGGCGCTTTCTGGCGCGCGCGATCGGCGAGGAACATCACCAACAACATCTCGGTGGGCGACAACGGAACCCACTGGCCGTTGACCTGGATGCCGCCCCGCCGGGGATCGACCTCGAGCCGGATGTCGTCGGCCAGACGCCGGCGCACGGAGCCGCGACACTGGTCGACCAGCCGCAGGAAGGTGCCCGGACGGCGGCCGAGGTCGCGGTCGAAGAGGTGCCGCAACGGCACGAATGGCACGTCGGCAAGTTCCACCCGGGCGTCGGAGGGCAGGTGGGTCGCGCCGGAGCGGTCGGTCAGCGCGGGTCCGGGCTGGGCGGGAAAAAAGAACCCCGGCAGGGTTTCGAACGGCTCGTTGACCAGCACGTGGGTCAGCCGGTCGTGATCCCGGCCGATCAAGGTCATGCACGCATACAACAGGGCGCCCATGGTTTTGCGACCGCCGGCCAGCGAGGCCACCAACGCGGTGTCCGGGTTTTCCACAATGGCCCTGACCTGCTCGAGGATGAAGTCGGCGGCGGCCTCGTTGTCGGCCGGGCTGCGGATGTCGGCCAGTTCGCTGCTGCGCATGTCGGCGGGATCGACGGTGGCGATGACTCGCACGTCGTTGGCGGTGGTGCCGAAGCGAAGGCGGTCGCTCAGGTCGAGGTCGAGCGATTCCAGGCCGGCGCGCAGGCATTGCCAGGCGCTGCGGTCGCCCAACTCGGCGCGGGGCGTGAACAGCAGCGCCTCGATCTGGTCGCGCCCGCGTCTGGTGGTGATCACCACCACCCGGTCTGGCACCACCGGCGGCTGCTCATGGGCCAGGGCCCAGATGGTCTCGGTCAGGATGGCGGGCGACATGCCGGTGACGGCCAGCAGCACGACCTCGTGGGCGGGGTGGTCGTTCGGGTTCCCGGCGGTTTCCGTCCCTTCGATGGTCGTGGAGGTTTCGGTCGCCTTGTGGCGGCGGGACACTGGGTGCGGGGAACGGGATGTTCGGGGCATGGGTCCAAGGTAGTCGAACCGCGGGACCTGCCAAGGCGGGGAAGGTCCCGGGATGTCCGCCCGTCAGGTTCGGGTTTCATGGGGTGGTGGGGTGAGTCGCGCGGGGGTTCGTTGCTTGAGGGACGCCGGGGGCAAGCGCCCTGTCGGGTTGGCGCGGCCGGGGCCGGGAGAGGGCCGGGGCTTTGGCTTCTCATTGGCTCCGGCACGCTGGAAGCCTGCCGGCACTGTCGGCACCCAAGATGGCTGCCGCCACTCTTGAGGCACGCTGGATGCCTGCCTCCACGGTGGGCACCTGGGACGGCTGCGGGCACGGGGCGTGATGGACGGTGAACGGTGCAAGGGCGGCCTGCGCCGCGGCGGGTCGACTGGGGGTGGCTGAGAGTGGCTTTGCTTTGGCTCCGGCACGCTGGAAGCCCGCCGGCACTGTCGGCACCCAGGATGGCTGCTGCCACTCTTGAGGCACGCTGGAAGCCTGCCTCCACGGTAGGCATCTGGATTGGTGGGTTGGGGTGGGTCGGTGAGGGGGGATCACCGCTCCCGGCGCAGGTCGTCGCCGAACCACAACTCGATGCCGAGGCGGGCGGCGTTGGCGCGCATGTTGTCGAGCAGACCGCGATGGGGCGATTCGTAAACCGCGAGAATGCGGCGGTTGAACCGGCCGCCAATGGTGGCGGCGCGCGAGCGGATCTCTTCCATCACCGGCACCAGCCGCTGGCCGGCGGCCCGGCGCTTGCAGCTGACGAACACCAACTGCACGCCCTGCACTGCCAGAAGGTCTTCCTCCTGGTCGGGTCCGTCGGGATCGCCCACCTGGACCGACCACCTCAGGTCGTGCATGCCAGATTGGTTGTCGAGGCCGGCGGCCACGATCAACTCCCACCAGGCGCCGGACAACAGGCTGAGCGCGTGCTGCAGCGGTGCCACCGCCTGAAAGTAACCGGACGACGGTCCGTCTCTGGTCTGGGCCAGCTGGGTCAGGTCCTGCCGGGTGTGATCCGGCAGCAGGCCGCCCGGTCGCAGCAGCCCGAGATCAGCCGCAATTTCCGCCACTTCGTCCGGCAGGCCAATGGGCTGGTCCAGCACCTTCAGCCAGGCCGAGGGCTTGCGCGGTTCGCGGCCGCCCGGGGAGAATCCGTCGGTGCCATGCACCGCGTCATGCACGCGCCGCTCAAGGTCACGGTCGGCAAACAAGACCTCGGCCAGCGGCAGCAGACGCCGCCAGTCCTGACCGGCGGTGACCCGCTGCATGCCGTTGGCAATGGCGAGGATGTCGACCCGCAGCTGGCGCAGCAGAGGTCCGAAGCTGGTGTCCCCGTCGAGCATGCGCTCAAGCGCACCGCTCTGGTCGCCGGGCAGGAAGCGGCTGCGGTCGGTGTCGACATACAGGGATGCCACCTTGTGCAGGGTGGCGGCGCCATAGGCGCCAATGCCCATCAGCTTGGTGCCGCCGGTGAAGTTGACCACCACGTCGTCGCCGCGGCCGGCCGCGGCGGCAATCACCGATTCCACCCCCCGGTAGCTTTCGGCAATGTCAGGCATGTCGCTGAGGCCGACGACGTCAACCTCGGGCCGCAGGCCCAGAGCCGCGAATGCCCGGCGCACGTGCGCCTCGCGCGGCTCGGTGCGCGGGGTCACCAGATGGACCACGTGCCCGGGCCGCAGCCGCATCACCGGCAGCAGGTTCTGCACGGTCTGCTCGCTGATCAGCTGGATGAGGGTGGTCGGCACCGGTCATTCAATCCCGCCGACGGCCTCAAGGCAAGCGGCAACCAGCGTTCCGGCGCCACATACGATTTGGCGAGCGCTCGACGGCCCCCGGTTGTAGCCGGCGTGATTCAGGTCGTTGCGCAGGTTGGCCAACCGGTTCCACAGCGCCCCGATGTTTGCAGGCATCCGTTCGCGGGCGGATTCGAGGTGGGCGGGATCCACCGTCCCCGCGTCGATGTGCGGGTGGTTGCCAAGCACGTGCAGCACCGCTTCCCATGAGCGCCGCGACTCTTCCTCCTCGGGCAGGACCTGGTCCACCCTCCAGGCGGTGACACTGACCAGCCATTCGCGCAACAGGGTCAGGGCGGCGGCGGTGTGGCCGCGCTCGTGCAGCCAGCGCACCTGGGACGCCTCACGCCTGAGAATGGCGGCGGCCGCGCTTTGGCCCGCGGCATCATCGGGTGCGGTCGGCAGGGCGAAGGCACCAAGGCTTTGACCGACCAGATCGAGGATGCTGGCGAACGGCGGCGCATGCTGCATGAGTTCCGGTCGGGCCTCGTCCAGGGCGGTGGCGAGTGCACGATGCTTGTCGGTCAGTTCCTGACGACGCAGCAGGGTGAGGGCATGGCTGGTGTCCCGCAGCCGTGCGCCCACCGTCTTGAGTTTGGTCGGCAGCTCGGAGCGATCGGCTGCCGAGGTGCATTCGCGCCAGAGCGACTGCTGGGCCTGTTGCAGCAGGTCGGCCAGCTCTCCGGCCTGACCGGTGGAGAAAAAGCTGTGGCTGGCGGTCAGCCAGTCAATCAGGTCCAGGAACGAGGTCAGGTCGACCACCGGGGCCACCGGGGCCACCGGGG
>SKLO01000399.1 GCA_007123195.1 Verrucomicrobiales bacterium
CTAGTGTGGTGATCGGCAAATAGATGGGTAAAACCCGCGAGGCATCTTTTTCAAATTCAAGGCGCGAAGAAGGAGTTGAGCGGGCTCAACGACTGATGAGCAACGCAGAAGTTGGAAAAGCGGCCCGCGGAACTCGCAAGCTGAACGAGTGAAGCGAGGAAACTCCCAATTTTGGACAATTGTTTTATCCAGATATTTGCCGATCACCACACTAGCGCTCGGTGTCGGGAATGTGGATGACGGTCAGGGCGCAGCAATCCCAGGCGCGCGACCCGCGCGAGGCGTTCCAGGTGATGAACAGGCGGTCGCCGTCGTCACTGACACTGACCCCGTAGGTGCCCTTGAGCGCCAGCCCGTGGCGCTCCTCGTAGTAGGGATGCAGAAACGCCAGCACCTTGCGGGCGCCGGTTTGCAGGTCCATCTGCACCACCGGACTGCCGTCGCGCTCGGCACCGCCGTGGGCGCCGGGCACATAATACAGCCAGCGGTCGTCGGCCGACACCGCCAGGCTGGTGACGTATTGCTGGCTGCCGACCGCCAATGGTCCGCGCGGGGTCACCGTTTCCTCCCGGGTGTCGAGTTCAAACAGCATCGTCGGCTGCCCGTCGCGTCCCTGGTTGGCGAAGTAGATCCGGTGGTCGCCGGTTTCCCGACTGGCGGCGCGCAGGCCGGGCGACTCGCCGACATCGACCGCCGGCCCGTCGACCGCCGGGTCGTAGCGCATCAGCCGTCCGGCGCCCGAGCCTGGGGTGTAGTAAACGCGGCCGCTGGAGGAGGCCAGCGCGAGCCCGCGCGAGGGACCGTCGGGATCGGTGTGCAACACCCGCCCGGCCTCGATGTCGTAGGCGAAAAAGTGAGTGCCGTCGGTCGCCCCGTCGTGGCCGGGAGTGGTGGCGCCGTAGAAGATCAGACGTTCGGGATCGAGCAATCCTGACGGAATGCAATGATCGGGCACCGGGGCGTGGACCACCACCTCCGACCGGTTTTCACCGGGATGATGGCGCACGATCCAGTCGCCGGTGAAGTGGTTTTCAGGCGTCGTCACACGGGTCGATCCGCGGTGGGTGGCGCCATACAGGTTGCCGTCCCGGCCCATGCCGAGCGCGGTGTGGAACTTGGCAGGCGTGTAGTGGCCCTCGGGCAGGTCGAGCAGTTGCCGGAGGTCGAGCAGGGTTTCCAGCGATCCCGGCTGCCTTGCTTCGTCGGGCGCGGGTCGGTAGGCGAACAACAGGGCGTTGCCGGCCGGGCCGAGGTGGTCGCCGATGCCGGAGTAGTAAACGCCGTCGGTATAGACGCCCTCGCCCCAGGTGCTCCAGGGCCTGCCCGGATAATCCTGACCGGGGTAGAGCAGCAGGTCGATGGTGGGTGGGGTGGAGGCGATGCCGACGTCCTCCGCCAGCGCGGCTTCCGCGGGCGGCGCCAGGAACCGCTCGCTCAGGTCGCGGCTGGAGGTGCCGCCGTCGCGCAGGGTGGGGGGAAAGACCAGCTCGTCGTCGGCCCCGGCCGGCGGCGCGGGGTGAAGCAGCAGCGAGGTCAGCACCAGAGCCGTGAGTCCCCGGGCGAAAGCGCGGGGCGTGCGGGGCGGGCATCCGGGGAACGATGAACGGGGGGCGGTGATTGGCATGGCGGGGATTTTGCTTTTTGGTGGATGTCGGGGGTGGCGGCGGGCTTCAGGCCCGCGTGGGGGTTTGATGAACAGGCACGGACGCCATGGTTTCAACCGGCACTGCGGGGTCGCGCGCCGGGGGTTCGGCCTGGCGCGCGCGCCACCAGCCGAAGGCCAGGACCACGGCGACGAATGAAACAATAGTCGCCAGCACCAGCACGTCGGCCGCCACCAGGCCGTCCGGGTGACGCCGTCTGCGGCCCGGCCTCGGCCGCCGAGGCCTTGGTCGGATGCCGGATGGGGCGATGGGTGGCTCGGGTCGCATCGTGGTGGCAGGATAGCGCTCGGGGCCCGGGTGCGCACCAAATTCCTCAATCGGCCGCGGGCGCACCCCTGTCCGGGGTGATCCGCGGCGTCGATTCGGTGGCAAGCAAGCACTTGAAGTCCCGCTCCGGCTGCTGTCTGATGAGCGTCGTGCTGGCCCATTATCTTCACGACCTCAATCCCTACGTGATCCGCTTCACGGAGACGTTCGGCGTGCGCTGGTATGGCCTGGCCTACGTGCTGGGGTTCGTGGTCGTCTACCTGGTCATCAAACGCATCACCGAACGCGGCTGGTGCATGCTCAAGCCGCACGAGGTGGCGGATTTCGTCACCTACGGCGCCCTGCTCGGCGTGCTGGTGGGCGGCCGGCTGGGATACATGGTGCTGCATGACACCGAGAACTTTCTGCGCGCGCCGTGGATTTTCTTCCAGATCAACAAGGGAGGCATGGCCAGCCACGGCGGCATACTCGGGCTGACGATCTACATCTTTGCCTACGCCCGGTTCAAGGGCTACCGCACGCTCAATCTGGGGGATGCGATGGTGATTCCCGCAACGCTGGGGCTGTTCTTCGGCCGCCTCGCCAACTTCATCAACGGCGAGTTGTTCGGCCGTCCGGCGTCGGTGCCGTGGGCGGTCAAGTTCCCCACGGAAATCCATCACTCCTCGTTCGATCCCGCCGCGCGGGCGCAGTTGGACGGCTTTGGCGCGCTGCCGATGGCCAGTCATGAGCTGATGCAGCGGGCGGCGGCCGATCCGGCGTTGCGCGAGGCGCTTGAGTCGGTGCTCAATCCCCGGCATCCATCACAAATCTACCAGGCCCTGATGGAGGGACTGCTGTTGTTCGTGATCCTGCTGCTGCTGCGCACCCGGGTGCGGCGGTTGCCGGAGGGTCTGCTGACAGCGGTGTTCTTCGGCGGTTACTCGGTCCTGAGGATCATCGGCGAGATGTTCCGCGAGCCGGACTCGGGCACCGCGCTGGTGTTCGGCGTCATGAGCAACAACCAGTTTTACACCTTGTTCCTGTTGCTGGTGACGATCGGGTTCGCCCTGGCCGCGAGGCGCAACGCCCGGCTCGGAAGGTTCACCGGTCCCGGGCACCCGGCGGCGGGTTGAGCGGCGGGCTTGGCGGCAGGTCGTCATCCGGGATCAGGTCCCGGACGTGCGGATCGAGCGGTCAGGACGCACTCAGGCAGGCGCGCGGCGGCTCTTCCAGCTGCAGCCCGTCGCCGGTCCAGCGCGACAACAGCCGGCTGGTGTGCTCCACTTCGGCGGCGTTCATGGTCAGGACATCCTCGGCCGCCATGCGGCTGGTGGCCACGACCACGCGTCCGCCGAGCGGCAGGTAGCCCATCAGCGTCAGTTCGTTGCGCCGGCCGCGCCCGCTGGCCGAGGCCGGGCACTCGAGCCGCAGGTCAAGGAACAAACCGTGTTCCAACTCCAGCCTTCGGCTGTGGAGGATGGCCAAAAACCCGGCGGAGGCACTGGTGCCGAAGGTCTGTCGCTGGCCGGGTTCGATCGCTGGCAGGCCCAGCGAGGGGCATTGGTCGAGAAGTTCCGTGGCCAGGCCCTCGATGGGGAAGGGGCGGGGGATCTGCAGCGGCAGCAGGCGGTCGATGCGCGTGGTTTTGGGGATCAGCACCCAGTCCTGGCAGCGGAAGCGCACGCGGTCGCGCTGTTGCTCTGCCGCCAGCACCCGTCCCAGCACCGAAGTGGTGGAGCCGGCCATCGACCAATGGCCGGCCGCCGCCAGGAACGAGGCCAGCTGGGTGCTGGAGAAGCGGCCGCTTCTCAGGGGCTGCCAGCAGCGTTCGAGCATCAGGTTCATGGATTCGGGGTAGAGGGTGGCCTCCATCATCTCTGCTCGCGGCGGCACCGAAAGGCAAGGGCGGAGGTGGGCTGACCGGGTAGGTGAACCGGACCGGGCAGAGATGTGGCCCGGTGCGAGGGACAGGTTTCGGGCAGCCTGGTCGAGGCCAATGGCCAAAAAAAATCGACCACCTGGTCCGCCGGATCGGCGTCCCGAGGTGGTCGATGGAGATGCTTGGAAAATCAGCCCGGCGGCAGAAATGCGGTTGCCGGGCGTGGCCGCGGGCCGATCAGACCCGCGAATACAGTTCCACCACCAGCTGCTCGTTGACCATCGGGTCAACCTCGTCGCGCTCGGGCGGACGATGCACGGTGCCGAC
>SKLO01000051.1 GCA_007123195.1 Verrucomicrobiales bacterium
GCCGGAACCGGCGTCTGATCGATCCGCGCCGTTTCGATGAACATTTTCCCCGCCACGATGGTCAGCAAAATCGTTTGCATTGACCACCGCTGCCAGCATGATGCTGGCGCCCGGCGGGGCCTGCCGCCGGTTCATTCTCAACCGACCCGCGATTTCAGACAGACGAAGCTGACTCCCCCGAACCACCATGATTGAAGTCAAGAATCTGACCAAGGCGTTTGGCCGGAAAAAGGCGGTCGACGGCATCACCTTCGAGGTTGGAAAAGGCCAGGTGCTGGGCTTTCTGGGACCCAACGGCGCCGGCAAATCGACCACCATGCGCATGGTGACCGGCTTTTTCCCGCCCACCTCGGGCACCATTTCCATTGCCGGCATCGACATGCTGGCCGACCCCATCGCCGCCAAGACCCGAATCGGTTACCTGCCGGAGAACGCCCCGCTCTACACCGACATGACGGTGTCCGGCTTCCTCGGTTTCATGGCCGAAATGCGCGGCCTGCGCGGTTCGCTCAAGCGCAAGGCGGTCGACCGCGTGCTCGACATGTGCTTCCTCAACCGGGTCCGCCACCAGAGCATCGACACCCTGTCCAAGGGCTACCGCCACCGCACCTGCTTCGCCCAGAGCATCCTGCACGACCCCGACATCCTGATCCTCGACGAGCCGACCGACGGCCTTGACCCCAACCAGAAGCACGAGGTCCGCAGCCTGATCAAGCGCATGGGCGAGAAGAAGGCGATCATCTTCTCCACCCACATCCTCGAGGAGGTCGAGGCCGCCTGCAGCCGCGCCGTCATCATCGACCGCGGCAAAATCGTCGCCGACGGCAGCCCCGATGAACTCAAGGCCAAGGCCGCCAACGCCGGTCACCTGGCCGTCCGCGTCGACGGCGGCAGCGCCGCCGAGGTGCGTGCCGCGCTCGAGGGCCTTGACGGCGTCAAGTCGGTGGTGCCCGCCGCCGCCGAAACCGCGGCCAACGGCCGCTTCGCCGCCACCGTGGTGCCGGCCGACCGCGGCAAATCCACCGCCGTGGCCGCCTCCATCGGCAGCCTCTGTGTGACCCGCAAGTGGACCCTGACAGGGCTGCAGGAACTCGAGGGCCGGCTCGACGACGTGTTCCGCAGCATCACCCAGTCAGACACCTGAACCGCTCCGCCGGCCCGCTGCGGGTGGCATCACGCGTCACCTGCGCGCCGCCGCCGGCCGGTCCGCGGGCCTTGCCCGCCGCCAGGTCGGCGCCAACCCGATTTTTCCAGCTTCAAACCACGTTCCCCATGAACAGCCTCGCCAACATCCACGCCGTCTTCAAACGGGAGTCCCTGAGCTACTTCACCTCGCCGGTGGCCTACGTCATCGTCGTCATCTTCCTGCTCGCGGCCCAGGGGTTCGCGTTCCTGTTCGGCCAGTTCCTCGAGTCGGACAACGCCTCCCTGACCAACACCTTCTTCTTCTGGCACCCGTGGATCTACATGGTGCTCGCGCCCGCCGTCGGCATGCGCCTGTGGTCGGAAGAACACCGCCTCGGCACCGTCGAACTGCTCCTCACCATGCCGGTGGCGCCCTGGCACGCCATCATCGGCAAGTACCTCGCCGCCTGCTGGGTCTGGCTGATCGCGCTGGCGCTGACCTTCCCCATCGTCTGGACCCTGTTCTACCTCGGCGAGCCCGACCCCGGCCCGATCTGGAGCGGTTACGTCGCCAGCTACCTCTACGCCATCAGCTGCCTGGCCATCACCGTGGCCGTGTCCGCCTTCACCCGCAGCCAGGTCGTTTGCTTCATCATCGCCGTGGCGCTCTGCCTCGCCGGCACCCTGCTCGGGTTCCCCGCCATCACCGAGACCATGGCCAAGCTGTTCCCCGAGACCATGTCGTGGATGGTCTCCCTGATCGCCTACTGCAGCCTCATGACCCACTTCATGGAAATGAGCAAGGGCATCCTGGTGCTGCGCGACGTGCTCTACTTCGCCAGCGTCATCATCCTCGCGCTGTGCGTCACCGCCACCGCCATCCAGATCAAGCGGGCCTGAACCCGCCGCCATCCCACTTCGACAACCCTCATTGATCCGCAACCGCTTATGAACCGGAAACTACTGGCCCTCAGCACCCTCGGCGTGGTGTTCGTGCTGCTCCTGCTCGCCAACGTCATCGTCGGCGCGATGGGACTGAACTTCCGCGTCGACCTGACAGAGGACAAGATCTACACCCTGTCCGACGGCACCCGCAATGTGCTCGCCCGCATCCCCGACGACCGCCAGGTGCAGATCCGACTGCACACCACGCGCGACACCCGGCTGATGCCGGAGGTGCTGCGCCAATACAGCCGCAACGTCGAGGACCTGCTGGTCGAATACGTCAACGCCAGCCGCGGCCGGGTCACCCTGGAACGCATCGATCCCCGCCCTGACACCGAGGACGAGGACCGCGCCGTCGAGGACGAAATCCGCGCCCTGCGCATGCAGGACGGCCAGAGCGTCTACTTCGGCATCGCCGTGCAGACCCTGCAACAGCGTGAAGTCATCCCGTTCCTCGATCCCAACGACGAGCCGCAGCTGGAATACCAGATCACCCGCGCGATCGCCAACACCATCTCCACCGGCGAACCGGTGCTGGCCCTCGCCAGTTCGATGCCGGTGCTCGGCAGCATGCCCATGATGCCGATGATGCAGCAGCAGGGCGAACAGCCCTGGATCCTCGCCCAGCAACTCGAGCGCGACTACGAGGTGCGCGACATCGGCCTCGGGTTCGACGCCATCGACGAGGACGTCGACGTGCTGCTGCTGATCCATCCCGCCGGCATCAGTCCGCAGGCGGAATACGCCATCGACCAATTCATCCTGCGCGGCGGCAAGGCGCTCGTGTTCGTCGATCCCGAGAGCATCGTCAGCACCATCTATGGCGGTGGCCAGAACCCGTTCGGCATGCAGGAACCCGGCGTGCCCGCCAGTTCCACCCTGCCACGACTGCTGAGCGCCTGGGGCATCGACTTTGACAACACCCAGGTCGTTGCCGACATGAACTTCCGCACGCCGTTCAGCCGCCGCGAACCGACCCCGACCTTCCTCACCCTTGGCGGCGACGCCATCAGCGACGACAACTTTGCCACCAGCCCGCTGGACGTGGTCCAGCTGTATGAGCCCGGCGCACTGCGATTGTTGGAGCGTGAAGGCATCGAACACCAGGTGCTGCTGCAAAGCTCGCCCAACTCGGACCTCGTGGACACCGCCACCGCACGGCAGGCACGCGACGCGCCGATGACCTCGTTCCGCCCGCTCAACCAGCGCCAGGTGCTGGGCGTGCAAGCCACCGGCCGATTCCGCACCGCCTACCCGGAAGGTCCGCCGCCCCCGGCCCCGGACGACGACGACCCGCACGGCGGCATGCCCGGCTTCCCCGGCGGCCTCACCCCCGACATGCTCGAGGGCGCCTTCGGCGACGACCAAACCGCCGACCCGGAAGCCGCCCCGGCAGCGCCCGAAGAAGCCGAAGAAGCCGAAGAAGCCGGCGAAACCGATCCGACTGATCCGACTGATCCGACTGATCCGACTGATCTGACTGATCCGTCCGACTCCGACGCGCCCACTGATCCAGCCGACGCCCCCGCAGAGGCTGAAGCGCCCGCAGAGGCTGAAGCCGCCGCAGACGCTGAGGCCCCCGCCGACGCCCAAGCCGCACCGGAGGCCCCCGCTGAAACCCCGGCTCCATTCGATCCGGCGGAGGTCCCCGCCGATCCCGACGCCCCGGAAGATCTTGACGTGCCGCTCGACCCGGTCACCGCCGCCGAGGCCATGGCCGCCGATCTGCCGGAGGATCACCTGACCGAATCCATCTCCGACGAAAGCCTGGTGATGGTGTTCGCCGACGTCGACATGCTGTTCGACCGCTTCACCGTGGTCCAGGATCCGATGACCGGTGGCCTGCGCCTCGGCAACGGCAATCTGCCGCTGGTGCTCAACGCCATCGAACTGCTGCTCGGCGGCAGCGACATGATCGCGATCCGCAGCCGCTCCACCGCCAACCGCCCCTTCACCCGCATGAACGAGCTGCGCGACGAGGTCGAGGCCGAATACCGGCCACAGATCGAGGAGCTGGAGCAGCGCCTGCGCGAGATCGAGTCGCA
>SKLO01000457.1 GCA_007123195.1 Verrucomicrobiales bacterium
ACACCTTCGAGAAACATCAGTGGCAGGAACACGAGCACGATGATGGCGGTGGCGAAGACCATGGCCGGACGGATTTCGTTGCTGGCGTCGAGGATGACCTGGAGCCGCGGGCGACGTTCGGCGGGTGGTTTCCGTGCGTTCTGATTGAGCCGGCGGTAGACGTTTTCGACGTCGATGATCGCGTCATCAACAAGGCTGCCGACGGCGATGGCAAGGCCGCCGAGGGTCATGACGTTGATGGTCAGGCCCAGCCAGTCGAGCACCAGCAGGCTGGCGGCGAGCGAGAGGGGAATCGCCGTGAGAGTGATCAGGGTGGTACGGGCGTTGAGCAGGAAAAGAATGAGGATGATGGAAACGACGATGGCGGCGTCGCGCAGGGCATGGACGACGTTGGAGACGGAGAGGTCAATGAAGTCAGCCTGGCGGAAAATCTGCCGGTTGATCTGCAGGCCCTCGGGCAGGGTGGGTTCGAGTTGGTCAAGCAGTGCGTCGATCTGGGCGGTCACCTCGAGGGTGTTGGTGCCGGGCGCCTTTTGCACCGTAAGGACGACAGCGGGCTCGCCACCATCGGCCCCGGTGCCGCGTTTCGGGGCCGCGCCCATGCCGACTTCGGCGATGTCTCCAATGGTGAGCGGAAACCCGTCCCGGTGGCGGATGACGGTGCCCGCGATGTCCTGCACGCCACGCACACGCCCGCTCTGGCGCACAGGCAGTTCGAGGGAGTCGGTATCAGGTAGGTAGCCGGCGCTGAGCGTGCTGTGGGAGGCACCAGCCGCTTCGGCGACTTGCTCCATGGTGAGATCGTGGAGCCGCAATACGTCCTGGCGAACGATCACCTGGTATTCGGGCAGGTCGCCGCCAATCACACTGATTTGCGCAACGCCTGGGATCGCGAGCAACTGGTTGCGCAGATCGAACTCGGCAAAGGAGCGGAGCGCCATGGGATCGATTCCGCCTTCCGGCGAGGATACCGCCAGCAGCATGATTTCCCCCGTGATGGAGGTGATGGGAGTCATCTCCGCGTGGGCGTCGGCCGGGAGGTCCTCGCGAACGGAGTCGAGCCGTTCCGAGACAAGCTGGCGGGCCTGGAGGATGTCGCTACCCCAATCGAACTCGACGTAGGCGATGGACAAGCCGATGGCGCTGGAGGTGCGGATGCGGTGGACGGCGGGAATGCCGTTGACCGAGCTTTCGATGGGAAAGGTGACGTATTGCTCGACTTCGTCGGCGGCGAGGCCGGGGGCCTCGGTCATGATGACGACGGTGGGGGCGTTGAGTTCGGGGAACACATCGACGGCGGTGCCGGGCAGCCGCCACGCAACGGCGCCCAGCAGGATGCCAGCCGCGATCAGGACGAGCGCGGCGTGGTCGATGGAAAGTTTGATCAGGCGGGCTAGCATCAGCGCGTGTTTCTCAATGATCGTCGGCGTGAAAGGTTCCGTCGGCGTGGAAATGGCCGCCTTTCTGGGCGGTGCCGCTGACTGAGGTGGCGAGCTTGAGTTCGAAGGCGCCGTCGAGCACGACTTCGTCGTTGGGGCCGATGTCGCTCTTGATTTCGATCCAGCGTCCGTCGTAGGTGCCCAGGTCGGCTTCGACGCGGATGGCCTTGTTCGGGTCCATCGGGTCGCGTTTGAAGAAGACATGGGTGATTCCGTCCTTGACCACGGCGGAGCGTGGAATGGCGAGCACCGGGCTGCCGGTGGATGAGGGTGACACCTCAAGGAAGGCCGCGACACCGGGGCGCGCCCACGGCAGCAGCTCCTCCGGCTCGGCGAACAGGGTCAGCGTGCGCTGGGAGGGATCTGCTTCGAGGCCGGGAATGAGCGTGGCTTTGATCGAGTCGTTGATGGCGCCGCCTTCGCCTTGAGCCGGCACGATGCGGGCGGATGGCTGGTTCTCAAATCTTCTCAGATCGCTCTGCAAGGCGAGGGCACGGAAGCGGAGACGCGTGGGATCGACGGTGGTGAGGACAATGGCGCCGGCATCGGCAAACGCGCCGTCGGTGATGGCGATGGACTCAACGACGGCCGACTCCGCCGCCTTGGCTTCGATCCAGTGAATCGTCTGATACAACGGGACCGTGGCGCCGGTGTCAGGGGTGGGTGCGAGAAGGTCGTCCTCTGTGAGGACGGGACCCGCCGGGTCACGGAAGAGGTTGAGCAGATTGGCGGCTGTCGTCAGAGCGGTGCCGAGTTCCGCCTGATGGCGGATGATTTCAGCCTGCAGCATCAGGACCTCGGCTTCGAGTTCGGCGTTTCTGAGTGAGGCGTCGACGAGCGCGTCAATACGGGCCCGAAGAGCGCCGAGTTTGAGTTCGGCTTGCTCGCTACCCGTGGCGGCAAGGTAAATGCGGCCCTTGAGGTCGGCCCACTCTGACGAGAGGAAGCGGAACAGGGTGGCGCCGGGGGTGACCGAGTCGAACTGACTGACCTCGAACTGGACCTGGCCGGGCAGGCTCAGGCGGTATTCACGCCTGGCCTGGGGTTCCAACTCGAATGATCCGGGGACGCGGAGGCTGTCCTGGAGAATGCGGCGCTCGACGTTGGCGAAGGTGATTCCGAGGTTGCCGCGCACGGAAGCCGGAATGTCCACGCGGTTGGTCGGAGCTTCGGTGTCTTCTTCGTGGGTTGATGCCCCGGTGGGCGGCGGGCGGTCGCAGGAGGCGAGCACGAGCAGCAATGTGGCGAGGATAAGTGAGGACTTCATGGGCAATGACACTCGTGGACTGAATGGCGGGACGGTCGGCCCAGAGTCAGCGGGACCCTGGACCTAACAGGTGGCGAATCTCATTTTCAGTGACGAGTTCGTTGTGGCGGGCCTCAATCAGGTCAAGCTTGGCCTGGTGGGCTCGCGTCAGGCTTTCCAGAAGGACGAGGCTGCCGCCTTCGCCAAGTTCCACAAGGCGACGGGCATCGGCAAGCTGGCGATCGACAAGGGGCACGACGTTTGATTCGATGGCGGCGCGGGCGGCACGCGCGCCCTCAAGTCGGGCGCGCAGGGTGGCGAGTCGGCCTTCGATGCGCTCGATGCCGGTTTCGAAGGCGGCCCCGGCGAGTTCGCGCTCGGCACGGGCGGTGGCGATGCCGCCTCGGTTGGAATTGAGGATCGGCAGCGGGACGGCACCGATCAGGCCGATTTTCGATTGCCCGTCCTCGCGCTCGAATTGCGGTCCCAGTTCGACATCGGGGTATTGTTTGCGGATTTCACGCAGCAGGGTGAGTTCGGCGACGTCGTATTCGGATTGCAGACGAATGAGGGTGGGGTTGGTGTGTTCAAGCTTTGGCACCGGCCGGGTGTTGGAACTGCCGGCCGCGCCGGGCAGCAGGCGCACGGGGGCCGTGGGCGAAAGACCGAGCAGGGCCCGGAGCTCTTGTTCTTCCTCGGCCACCCGGGCGCGGAGGCGGATGATGTGGGCCCTGCGGGTTTCCTGTTCGACCGTGAAAAGGGTGGCCTCGGTGCGCGGCAGTTCGCCGGCTTCGGCGAGCCGACCGGTGGTCTCCTCGATGGCATCGAGGGCGGATACAACGCGCTCGGTTTCTTGCAGGCGGAGATGGTTGGCGGACCATTCGAGCCAGGTCATGCGGAGATCACGAAGGGTTTGCCATTCCGATTCAGCGACCCCGGCCAGCTCGGCCTGATGGGCGGCATCGGCGCGGGATTTCTCGACCTTGAGACGCCCGGAGACGGGCAGTGTGAGTGCGAGAGAGCCGCCGATCAGCCACGGATTGGCCACGCTATCGGCGATCTTGAGGACGTCGATGGCAAGTTGCGGGTCGTCCCAGCGACCAACGTGTTGGGCGCTGGCAAGGGCGACATTGGCTCTCAGCCGTGCGAGACGCAGGTCGGGATTGAAGACGAGCGCGACAACCTCGGCTTCAGGGAGGGTGAGTCCGTCCGCGGGGTTGAAGACGGAGGGATTGCTTTCCTGCAATGCAAGTCGTCGCGCGAAGTCACGGACTGATTCATCGTCCGGACTGCGGTTGTGCCAGTTGGCGATGTGCGCGGGCGCGTCGAGCGGTTTGGCCTGGTAGGCCTGGCAGCCGACTAGCATGATGAGCCCGAAGGCGGAGAGAGTGGATCGAAGGCAGGAATACATGATGCCTGTTGGGAAGCT
>SKLO01000093.1 GCA_007123195.1 Verrucomicrobiales bacterium
CCGCCGCTGCTCCAAACCGCCGTCGGATAGCGGCCGTGGCGCTGCCACTCCGGCCGGTTGGCGGGGGCGGATTCGAGGTTGTCGAGACGGACGGCAAACAGATGCACCACCAGGTCTTCGCCCAGATCGAAACAAATGAGGGCAACAGGGGTGCCGTTGATTTCCAGAGCCTGACAGCCGAGGCCGTCGTGCGCTGTCAAGCCGGCGGGAATGGCAAAATCATGCGGGGCTTGTTGTTCGCGCAACCACTGGCGGAGTTCGGACAGGGAGGGCGCGAGCCGGCCCAGTGTGAGGTCGCCCCGTTCCTTGAATTCGACCAGCTGGGCGGCCAGATCGACGGCCCCTGGGGGGCTGGTGTGGACGGCCGGCTGCGGCTGCGGTTGCGGAAGAATCACCATTGCAAGGATGGCCACGGCCGCGGCGGCAGCGGCAAGCAGGGCGGTTCCGGACCCGAATGCGGGGAACCAGCGGACGCGAGATTTGCCGTGCGAGCGGTGGTGCCCGGTGGGTGCGTGGCGGGCGCTTCCGGTGCTGTCCACGGCAGCTTCCGGGCGGCCCCCGGCCAGTTCGGCGTGGACGGTTGCCATGACCGCCTGGCGCAGGTGCGCGGGCGGCGTCACGCTGGCCAGCGCGTTGTGAGCCTGGCGGTCAAACGCCCGCTGCTGCTCCAGCCAGTTCGCCAATTCGGGGTCGCGCCGCGCCTGTTCAAGGGCGTCGTGAAACATCGGGTCGGCGGCGTCGCGCCCGTCGTGCCGGTAAAGGCTGAGGAGGCACTTGGCTTGGTCGTTATTCATCAGTGGTTCCTGTCTTACGGGAAGGAGAGTCGAATGGCACGATGTTTATTCCACCACCCGGGTCCGCATCCGCGCCCGGGCCGCGTCTGGTGGCGGGACGTTCCAGCCACTGGCGCAGCTGGCCCTTGGCGCGCGAGAGCCGCGACATCACGGTGCCGATCGGGACGTCGAGGATCGTGGCGATCTCCTTGTAGCTGTGCTGGTTGAGGTAGAACAGCGAAACCACCGCGCGATGGTGTTCGTCGAGTTGCTGCAGCGCTTCGAGCAGTTCGACATGCTCGACCGACCGGCTGGCGTGGGCGATGCGGTCGTCGCCGATGTCGGTCTCCAGCGGGTCGACCGCCACCGAGCGGCGGCTGCGGCGGAACAGGGCGGTGAACTCCCGGTAGAGGGTGGTGAACAGCCAGGACTTGATCCGCGACCAATCCCGCACCGAGTCATGTTTGCGGGCGAGGATGGCGTAGGTCTGCTGCACCAGGTCGCCGGCGTCGTCGGGGCTGCGGGTGAGGCTGAGCCCGAACCGGTAGAGGTCGCTGTAATACAGATCGACCAGGTCTTCAAAGTGGCGTGAATCGAGCGGCATGTTCGGTGTGTTCAGGTGGGAGGGCCGGATTTTCGGCAGAAGGGAGGGCGTTGCGGCCGTGGGGCGAACTCAGTCGGCCGGCGCCTCGTTGAGCGCCCAGCTGTAGTCCATCATTTCGACCGGAAGTCCGGCGGGCACGGGCTCGTCGCGGTAGCGGTTGACGTAGTTGATCAGCTGGTCGCGGCCGCCGAAATCCCCGGCATACCAGTCGAAAATTTTCGACAGCCGAACGCGGTCCTCCCTGACATCGACCCCGTGGCGGTCGTCGTTGACAAAGGCCACCGTCAGGCGGTCGAGGTCGCGGTCGAGCCGGTCGGCGGTGAACGGTCGGTCGAACAGGGGCGGGCAGCTCTCGCTGGCGCAATTGATGGCGAAGTGAATCCGCGGTTCCTCGAACACCGGGCGGATGACCTGCTGTTCGAATTTGTCGAGGCTGGTGCGCTGGCCGGCGATCACGATGCGGTTGCCGTGAAAGAACAGGGGGTCGCGGTGCAGCGGCCCTCGGGTGGGGTATTTCTCCAGGAGGTTGTGCAGCGTCCAGGCGTTGTAGGCGTTGAGGTGCCAGGCCAGCGAGGTGTCGGTGTCCTCCGGTGGCAGGGTGCGGCGGTAGAAATCCACCACCGTGGCCAGCTGCTGGCGATCGGTGGCATGGTCGTGCCACGCCTGATAGCGCACGCCCTGGTCGTTGACGTAGGTGGCCAGCAGCTCGGCGTAGGCCGGAGGGGCGGCGGTGGCGGCCGGATTCAGGTGGGCGGGGTCGATGACGGTGCCGGCGCAGGATGCCAGTCCGACCGCGGCCAGGGCGGCCAGCAGGCCGGCGACCCGGCGGCATGGCCGGCCGGACGCGGATCGACAGGCGGGGCGGGGGGGAATCTGGAGGGAGGCGGGTGGTATGATGGTCATCATTGTAAGAGCAATGCGTCGCCACCGGCGGATCCGATGCGATTCCGGCCGGTGGATCGCCCGTTCAGGCAACTGCCCGGAACGGGTAACGGATGAGAGGCGGATCGCGGAGCCTTATTCCCGCGGGTGTCCGGTCGCCGCCGGCCGAGCCCTGCATGCGCCAGTTCGCAACACCTTCAAGCGGCCATCTCTGCCAATCTCGCTGCTGCATCCTGCGAATCCAGCGGACAAGCCATCCCAAGCCCGTTGGCCCCGGTGGTCACCCCGCAAGAACCCCGCCCGCTCCCGCTTCGTGAGCCCCTGGAACTCCGCGAGAGTGGCCGCTGCTCTCTGGTTGGTTGCGTTGACAGCCAACATGCTCAAGGACAATGGCCGACAAGCGGCACCATCGACCCCTTGTGTGAGTGTGCTGTCTCGAAATATCCTGCACAAAACAAGGGCCTCTGATTTTTTGAAAATGGATCGCTTTGCTTCCTGGGAAGTCAGACATCGCGCAGGTAGACGCGGGCCATGACGCGCAGCCAGCCGCCCTTCCATTGCTTGGAATCGAGTCGGGCGAAGATCAGCTTGCCGGCGTCCATCAGGCGCGCGAGCACCTCGTTGCGGTCGCGCGGCACGTAGCCGACCTTGCGGCCGTCCTCGGTGAGGATGAGGATGGCGAGGGGATCGTGTTGGTTGTCCGGTTCCCGGCGCAGCACGAGCAGATGACCCGCGGTCAGCGCGGGTTCGACTTCGCGGATCGGGACGTGGGTGGTGCCGGCGACATGGGTTTCAATGAGAAAGATCTCGCGGGCAAACGGGGCCACCAGGCCGCCGCCTGAATTCAGGTGGGCATGAAGCTGGGCAAGCTGGCTGGTTTCGACAGGGGTGAGGGACATGTCGCGGGGTGATGGTCGACGGGAGGCGGTGGCAGATCAACGTCAGTGGCCGAGCAGGTGGTCGAGCCACTGGCGTCTTGAGCGGCAGGTTTCGCGGGCCTCGGTGATTCTTTGATCGAGCTGCTGCTGGCGGGTGCTGGTGGCGGCCGGGTCGCTGAGCAGGGTGAGCTGGTCGAGGGGCCAGGTCTTGCGCTGGGCGGCGAGTTGCTCGAGCAGGCGCCTGAGCTGGCTCTGGAGGTTCTCCACCTCGGAGGCCAGGGTGTCGAGGGAGTCCGGCGTCGACGGGGCAGCGGTCGGTGCGGCCGGCTCGCGGCTGATCACCTCGATGGCTTCGAGCGAATCGAGGTCGGTGCCGTCGTAGGCGGACATGGCGCGGTGCCACAGCTCGACGTGATGGGCTGGTTGGTCGGGATGCAGGTCCGGGTGCAGGCGTTTCACCAGGGCGCGGAACGCCTTGCGGAGCCGGGTCGCGCGTTGCGGGTCCAGCAGGTGGTCGAGCACGCCGCGCTGGCGGGAATAGGACTCGGCGGCGGCGGCGAGGCGTTCGAGCCACTCGGCGAACTCGTCGGTCAGGGTGCGGTCGATGGCGGCGTGATCGGGTTCCTCGCCGCGGTTGACGGCTTGTTGGATCAGATCGATTTCGCGTTTCAGCCTGGCCGCGTCGACCTCGAGTTGGTCGAGGGTGGTCAGGCGGTCGGCGAACGCCGCGGCGTAGCGGCCCAGAGTGACCCGGCGCAGGCCCTCCAGGTCCTGGAGATCGGTGAGGCAGGCGGCGATCTGGTCAAGCGCGGCCTGGCGGAGTTCGTGCAGGCGCAGCCATTCGGGATGGGCGGAGGGCGGGGCGGATGACACGTTTTTTTCATCGCATGATGGTGGGGTGGGTTCAAGGGGAATTGGCGGAGAGTGAAGAACGAAAGGGCTGAAGGCCCGGCACATGGCGGCGTTGGCCGTGCGC
>SKLO01000177.1 GCA_007123195.1 Verrucomicrobiales bacterium
AGGTAGGTCATGGTGAGGTTGAACTGCTCACGCAGCCGTTTTTGCACGTCGGACAGGCTGGCGCCTTCGTCGACCCATTGGCGCACGGTGGATTGTTGCTCGGGCGTGAGTTGCATCGGCCGGTAAGGTAGACGGGTGTGGTGCCGGTGCAAGCGGGTCGACGAAGTTCAATCTCTGCACCACCGGGCTTGAAAAAGCTCCGGGGAGCCGTCACGTTGCCGGCCGCCCGGGTGGTTCCCGGCCGGCCACTTGTTTCATGCAACTGCCCGAGATCATTGAATCGCTTTTATTTGCCGGTCAGGGAGCCCTGACGGCGGAGGATCTGGCGCGTGCCGTCCAGGAGTCGGCGCGGCAGCGGGGCGAGGGCGATGAGTTGGGCGAGGCGTTGGCGCGGACCACCCCGGAGGAGGTCAATGGCGCGATCGAGGTGTTGATCCGCCATTACGAGGACAGCGGCCGGGCGTTCACGCTGGTGCAGCGGGCGGCGGGCTGGCGCCTGGCCACCCGTCCCGAGTATGCCGACTGGGTGCGCGGGTTGTTCCCCGGCCGCAAGCCGTCGCGGCTGAGCCCGCCGGCGCTGGAGACGCTGGCGATCGTGGCCTACCGGCAGCCGGTGACCAAGGCCAGCATCGAAGCCGTGCGCGGGGTGGCGGTGGACGGGGTGCTGCAAAGCCTGCTCGACCGTCATCTGGTGCGCATTGCCGGTCGCGCCGACCTGCCGGGGCGGCCGTTGCTGTATGAGACCAGCGACTTGTTCCTGGAGCATTTCGGCATTCAGCATGTGGATCAGTTGCCGAATGCCGAGGAGTTGCGGCGGGTGCACCTGCCGGAGGCCAGGGAGGAGGCCGGCGCCGGCACCGAGACCGGGCGGGCGGCGAACGCGGAGGAGGCCGGGGCAGCTGCCGCGGACGACGGAGGGGAAGGGAGCGTGGCCGGCGGGCAACAGCCATCGTTGCCGCTGGAAGGCCCGGGGGATGAAGCCGTTGAAGGGGCGGGAGGAGCTGAAGCCGAGCCCGGTTTGGGCGCCGGGGCGGACGATGAATCCAACGACGAGTCGGGAGAGGCGTCCGCGGCCCTTGAGGCGGCCGCGGCCGAGGTGCTGGTGGGGCACGACCAGGGTTCCGGAGAGCCGGGGGAGGAGGAACAGCCATCGGTGGTGGAAGGCTCCCGGCCCGGGACGGCCGGCACTGCTGGTGAACGTTGAACGAGCATTGACACATGGAACCCGACCCTGATCGACCCGAGGACCTGGGAAAACTGCGCGAACGGATTGACGCCGTCGACAACCACCTGTTGGGGCTGTTGAACGAGCGCGCCGACCTGGTGCACGAAGTTGGCTTGATCAAGAAGCGCGACGGCTTGCAGATTTACGCGCCCGAGCGCGAGGAGGCGTTGTTGCAGCGGTTGGTGAAGGCGAGTCAGGCGATGGGCGGCCGTTTGCCCGAGGTGTCCGTGCGGGCGATCTACCGCGAGATCATGTCGGCGGCGCTGGCGCTGGAGGAGGACCTGCAGATCGCCTACCTCGGACCCGAGGGCACCTGGACCCATCAGGCCGCGATCGCCAAGTTCGGCCACAGTGTCCATTACGCGCCGCAGGACAGTTTCGAGGAGGTGTTCGACACAGTCAGCCGGCGTCGCGCCGACTACGGGGTGGTGCCGATCGAGAACAGCACCGAGGGGGCGGTCAACCACACCCTGGACCTGTTCGCCGACTCGCCGCTGAGCATCTGCGCGCAGATCCTGCTGCGGATTGAGAACGCGTTGATGGCGCGCATCCCGCGCGAGCAGATCCGGCGGATCTACTCGCACCCGCAGGTGTTCGGCCAGTGCCGCCAGTGGCTCTCACGGCATTTCCCCAAGGCCGAGCTGATACCGGTGTCGTCGACCACCAAGGCGGCGGCGATCGCCGCGGTGGAACCTGACTCGGCGGCGCTGGGTGGTTCACTGGCGGCGCAGCTGAACGGACTGCAGATCCTTGAGGAGTCGATCCAGGACAGCGCCACCAACACCACCCGGTTCCTGGTGATCAGCGAGAAGACTTGTCCGCCGACCGGCAACGACCGCACCTCGATCATGTTCGCGGTCAAGGACCGGCCGGGCTCGTTGTATGACGCGCTGCGGCCGTTCAACGAGCTGGCGATCAACATGAGCAAGATCGAGAGCCGGCCGTCGAAGCGCCGGGCGTGGGAGTATTTCTTCTTTGTCGACATCCTCGGCCACGTCGACGATGCGGCGGTGCGCGACGCGCTCGACAAGCTGGAGATGCACTGCAGCATGATCAAGGTGCTGGGCAGTTACCCGAACACCGGGCCGTGCGAGGCGTGAGAGCGGCGAACAGGGCGGGGCAGGGGCCGGCCGGACATCAATTTTGAGCAACGAGCCATGAAACTGTTTCGATGGGGGCCCGTGGGGGCGGAGAGGGCCGGGGTGATCGCCGACGACGGCCGGCGGTTGGACGCCTCGGCGGTAGTGATGAATTACGACCCGGCGTTCTGGCTTGACGGCCGCATGGAGGAACTGCGCGAGCTGGCCCGCTCGGGCACCGCGGCCGAGGTGCCGGCCGACGCGCGGCTGGCGGCGCCGGTGGCACGCCCCGGCAAGGTGGTCTGCATTGGGTTGAACTACCGTGACCACGCGGCCGAGACCGGGGCGGCGATTCCCTCCGAGCCGGTGATGTTCATGAAGGCCACCACTTCGGTGTGCGGTCCGTTTGACCCATTGGTGCTGCCGCCGGGCAGCGTGGCGACCGATTGGGAGGTGGAACTGGCGGTGGTGATCGGACGCCGGGTTCGGGAATTGACCGAAGCCGAGGCACTGGAGGCGGTCGGCGGTTACCTGATCATGGTCGATTATTCCGAACGCAGCTGGCAGAAGGAGCGCGGCGGGCAGTGGGTGAAGGGCAAGAGCTACGATCGATTCGCGCCGCTCGGGCCGTGGCTGGCGACGGCGGACGAGGTGCCCGACCCGCAGGCGCTGGCCTTGGAACTCAAGGTCAACGGCGAGGTCAGGCAATGCGGCAGCACGGCCGACATGATCTTCCCGGTGGCGCGGCTGGTGGCGGCGGTGAGCGAGTTCATGACCTTGGAACCAGGCGACGTGATCTCGACCGGAACGCCAGCCGGCGTGGGGGCAGGGATGCGGCCGCCCCGGTTCCTGCGGCCGGGGGATGTGGTCGAGGCCACGGTGGCCGGTCTGGGAGCCCAACGGCAGCAGGTGGTCGCGGCGGGCCGGTGAGTGGGTGAGTGACGAAGGCGGGCGAGGGGAGCTTGCGGGGGCCGATGGCCCCGGCATCGGCGGCCGGGGCTTTGAGTTTTGCGGCAGGGCGTGTAGTTTCCGCCATGGACCACACGGAAGCCTTGCGGGAGTATTTGATGTTTGTGATTGGCGGGCTGGTGAGGCACCCGGATCGGGCGAGTCTGGTGATGAAGGAGGGTCGGCGCGGCGAGACCTTGTATGAGGTGTTGGTCGACCGCCGTGACTTCCCGCGGGTGATCGGTCACCAGGGTCAGATGGTGTCGGCGATCCGATCGCTGCTGGAAGCGGCGGCCCGCAAGCACGGGGTGCGGGTGGCGTTGCGGGTGGACCCGCTGCGGGACGAGACGGTGCTGACCGGCCCCCCGCCGGACCGGCCCGAGGCCGGCTGAGATCAGTCGATCTTTATTTTAGCCCGAACTGGAAAATGATCGGAAGGCCAACGACCTGAGGGGGTGCGGTCGAGCAGGATCTCGCTCTCAAGCGTCTCCAGACCGGGGCCGATGTAGATGAAGTCGATCGGTTGACCGTCGACGCGCTCGGGGTTGAACCCGTTGAACGTGCCGGTGGCATCGTCCGGGTTGAGACTGCGGTGGGCATTGGTCCAGGGCACGGCATGATGCTCCAGCTCGCGGTGCAACGGGTTGCTGTCAGCGGCGTTCAGGTCACCGCCGATGATCACCCGGTGACCGGCCGCGACTTCTTTCTCCGCCAGCGTAAGAACCTGCTTGATGGATTCCATTCGTGACTCTTGCGAGCGGTGATCCAGGTGCAGATTGAACACCGCCAGCGGCGGGGCGCCGTCGTTCGACTGAAGTCGCACCCAGGTGCAGATGCGGGGGATCTCGTTGCCCC
>SKLO01000198.1 GCA_007123195.1 Verrucomicrobiales bacterium
AGGATCGCCACCGGCGGCGGCCTCGGCGAGCGCGTCGGCCAGGGCGGCGTTCGGGTCGCCGGGTTCACCGCCGGCGGACGGGTCACCGGGCATGCTGTCACCGGCGTCGGCCATGGACGGATCACCGGCAGCGGCTTCGCCGGGCTCGCCGGGGGACGAATCGCCCGCGGACGGGTCACCGGCCGTGGGATCACCGGCGGACGGATCACCGGCGGTGGCCTCGCCCGGCTCGCCGGGGGACGGTTCGCCTGGATCGGCGGCGGTGGCGCTGCTGGATTCGCGCAGCAATTCGGCCACCGAGGGCATGCGGTTGGCGGCGATGTCGTCGAGGTTTTCCAGCAGTTCGGCCCAGCTTTCCAGGCGGTCGGCTTCGAATTCGTCGTTGCGGGTGGCCTGTTCGACCAGGTTCTGGCCGATGTCGGTCAAGGCGTCGAGCCGGGCGGCGTTGGCCTGTTCCTCGGCGGCCTGGCGGGCCAGTTGGCGGCGGTTTTCCGGGCGGTCCAGGTCTTCCGGGGTGAGGTCGCGCAGTTCGAGGTTGGTCTGGTGGAGCTGTTGCTCGCGTTCGTAGGTTTCACGGGCGGCCTGCATCCACTCGGAGAAGCGGTCGGTCAGCCACATGGCGTGGTCGGTGGGGTCGAGCACCTGCAGCACGAACGGGGCCGAGTAGGAGCGCTCGCGGCCGGGCAGGTAATCCTCTGCCCAGGCGCGGACCTGGATGGTCTGGGGCACCACGCCGTCGCGTTCGGCGTTGAAGGTGGCGCGGGTCTGCAGGTCGCGTTTTTCGGGTTCCCCGGCGGCGGCGATGCGTTCGCCGTGAGCGCGTTGGCCGTTGGTGGCCCCGGCGCGGTCGGCGCCCCACCACTCGAGGCCGACGCGGCGCAGGCCGAAGTCGTCCTGGGCGCTGAGGTCGAAGGTGATGACCTCGTTGACCAGCACGACCTGTTGGATCGATTCGCGGCGGGCGGAAATCATCGGTGGCTCGTCCTCGACCGCGTGCACGGTCAGGTTGACCGGGTCGCGGGGTGACAGGCCGAGTTGGTCGAGCCAGTGGAAGCTCCAGTCGCGGGTTTCGGCGACCGGCAGGTAGTGGGTGACCAGGCGGTTGCCATCGACCGGCTGCGGTTCGCCGTCGACGGTGCCCTGCTCCAGTTCGCGGCTGGCCTCGGCGACCCATGACACCTCGGCGCCTTCAAGCAGGCGCACGCTGCCGCCACGGACGTCGATTTCCGGTTCGTGGGTGTATTGCAGGTAATCGGGCAGGCGCAGGCGGGCGCGGAGGGTGGTCATCTCCGGGCGGGTGCGCGGCTTGAGACCGACCCTGGCGCGTTCGTCGCCGACCCTGAAGGCGATGCCGGCGTCGTCGATCTGGGGTGGGAACTGGAACGGGAACTGTTGGTCGTCGGCGCTGACGTCGAGGCGCGGCTGGCGATCGACCCGGGCGCTGGCGCGGCCCGGGGTCCAACGGGTGTCATCGGCCAGCACGGCCGGCAGGTCGAAGGGTTCGGCGTAGGGCACGACCAGTTCATCGGGCAGCGGTTGGATGCGGGCGAACGTGTAGCGGTCGGTGTCGGCCCAGGGCATCAACCAGCGTGCCATGGCGTTGAAGGAGGCGCCGGGCACCAGCAGCAGGGCGGCGAGGGCGAAGGCGCCGACGGATCCGGCGGCGATGGCCCAGCGGCGGTGGCGCGGGTTGGGCACGGCGGGGGCGAGGTCGCGGCCCTCGATGGCGGTGGCGGCCTGGTCGATGGCGGCCTGGACCAGGCGTTCGCTGCGGCCGGCGAGGGCGGCGGTGTCGGCGTGGGCCAGTTCGATGGTGCCGAGCAGCTGGTCGCCGAGGCGTGGGAAACGGCGGCGGACCAGGCGGGCGACGTCCTCGAGCCGGCGCTGGCTCCAGACCCAGCGGTGCCAGACCAGTGGCAGCAACAGGCCGGGGACGGCGACGCCGGCGGCGAGCATGAGGCCGCGCAACCAGCCCGGGGTTTCCATCAGGCGGTCGAGGAAAAAGACCCCGAACCAGGACAGCAGCAGGCCGAAAGCGGCGGCGAGCAGGCCTTCGAGCCATTTGATCCAGCGAACCCGGCGGCGGAAGGACTCCAACTGGCGGGTGATGGCCGGCGGCAGGGTGCGGGTGGTGGTGGAATGGTTCATGGCCGGACTGGGTGCCCGCAATGGGTTACGACCTCGGACGCCGCACGGGGTAAAGTACGTGGGACCGGGGGCGGGGCGGTGGTATCTTGCGGTTGCGAATGGTGATCTTCAAGCCCGAGATTGTCAGGGAAATGTAAACAGCAGCAAATTCGCCAACTTCCGACTAAAAAAATCAACGTGAATTGGGGGGAAAGTTGCGAAAATCGTTTTTCGTGGTTGTCATTGACCGGGAGACTCGGGTAGTTAGCGGGTCGCCCCCGCCCGGCAACGTTCGAACACAAATCGAGCGTCCGGTTCAGTCAGCCAGTGTGACCTGTCCAGTATGAGCCAATCATCCACTGCCACCGCCCCGCCCAAGGCCACCGCCGATTTGCCACCAGACGATGTCGAGGCAATTGACGAGCTGAGGGATGTTTACAAGAGCCTCTGCACCGAGTTGAGCAAGATCATCGTCGGCCAGCAGCAGGTGATCGAGGAACTGGCCATCTGCCTGTTTGCGCGGGGTCACTCGCTGTTGATGGGGGTTCCCGGATTGGCCAAGACGCTGTTGGTCAGCCGACTGGCGGAAACCCTGTCGTTGTCGTTCAGCCGCATCCAGTTCACGCCCGACCTGATGCCGATGGACATCACCGGCACCGACATTCTGCAGGAATCGGCCGCCGGACGGCGCGAGTTCGAGTTCGCCAAGGGGCCGGTGTTTGCCAACATCGTGCTGGCGGACGAGATCAACCGGGCGCCGGCCAAGACGCAGGCGGCGATGCTTGAGGCGATGCAGGAGCACCGGGTGACGGTGGCCGGACGCACCTACACCTTGCCGGAGCCGTTCTTCGTGCTGGCCACGCAGAACCCGATCGAGCAGGAGGGCACCTATCCGTTGCCCGAGGCGCAGCTCGACCGCTTCATGTTCATGGTCGGGGTAGATTACCCGAGCCGCGACGAGGAGCTGGCGATCGCCCGCACCACCACCGGGGCGGTGATTCCCAAACTGGAGCACATCCTTCAAGGGGAGCGCGTGCTGAAGCTGCAGGAGCTGGTGCGACGGGTGCCGGTGCCGGACCACATCTACGAGTTCGCGGTCGATCTGGTGCGGCGCACCCGGCCGAATGAAGCCGACGCGCCGGAATGGCTGCGGCCGCTGGTGGGTTGGGGTGCCGGACCGCGCGCGGTGCAGTATCTGATCCTCGGCGCCAAGGCGCGGGCCGCGCTCTACGGCAGCTACATGGTGCGGCTGGAGGACATCATGGAGGTGGCGGTTCCGGTGTTGCGCCACCGCGTGATCACCACCTTCACCGCTGAATCCGAGGGCATCACCAGCCGCGAAGTCAGCCGTCGGCTGGCGGAGGAATTGGCCTCCGAGAACTGATCGCCTGCATGGCTGGTAACCGCGATTTCCTGGATCCCAAGGTGCTCTCGCGCCTGATGGGCCTGCCAATGCACGCGCGCTCGCCGATGCTCGGCAGCGTGACGGGCATGCATCGCAGCCCGATCAAGGGCTCGAGCCTTGAGTTCGCGCAGTATCGCAAATATGTGCCCGGCGATGACACGCGGCGGCTCGACTGGCGGGTGTGGGGCCGGACCGACCGCTATTACCTGAAGGAGTTCGAAGCCGACACCAACCTGCGGCTGGTGCTGCTGGTGGATGTGAGCGGTTCGATGGCCTACGGGCCGGAGGGCGCCACACGGCTGGACTACGCCCGCAAGCTGGCGGGCACGATGGCCTATCTGGCGGCGCGGCAGGGGGATGCGGTCGGACTTTGGAGTTCGGCCGGCGGCGAGAAGTCGCCGGACGTGTCACCGATCCATTTGCCGGCGCGACGCGGACCGGCGCACCTGGGCCTGGTGCTGGATTCGATCGGGGAACTGAAGCCGGGGGGCGGCACGTCGCTGGTCCAGTCGCTGCACGACGCCGCCGAGCAGGTTTCGCAGCGCGCGTTGATCGTCATCTTGTCCGACCTGTTCACCGAGTCGGCGGAATTGCGCAGCGCGATCCAGCACCTGCGGTTCCGCAAGCACGACATCAGCCTGATGCACCTGCTCGACCAGCAGGAACTGGAGTTCACGTTCGACCGGCCGGCGCGGTTTGTGGATCTGGAAGGGGGTGACGCGGTGCTGACCGACCCTAACGATGTGGCCAAAGTGTATCGCCAGGCGATCCGCGAGTGGCTGGCCGAGATCGATGAGATCGTCCGCACCACCGGGATTGATTACCATCGAATCATGCTGCAGGAGGATTACGCCGCGGTGCTGGCGCGCTTCCTTCTCGGCCGAACCCCGAAACGATCCGGACGCGGACGATGAGTTTTCTCCAACCACTGCTGCTGTTCGCGCTGCCGTTGGCACTGCTGCCGGTGATCGTTCACCTGATCCACCAGCATCGCCGGCGCACGGTGCCGTGGGCGGCGATGATGTTCCTGCGGCGGGCGCAGCGGATGAACCGCGGCTTTTCGAGGTTGCGGCGCTGGCTGATCCTGGCGTTCCGGATGCTGGCGATCCTGGCCCTGCTGCTGATGGCGGCGCGGCCGCTGGCCGGCGGATTGCTGGGCCTCACGGGCGGCGCGCCACAAACGGTGATCGTGCTGCTGGACCGTTCGGCGTCGATGGAGCAAACCCACCTGACCACCGGCCTGAGCAAACGCGAGGCGGGCTTGAACCGGCTGGTGGAGGCCATGGGCGAGGCCTACCGCGGGCGGTCGCGGGTGATCCTGATCGACAGCGCCACCGGCGAGCCGCAGCAGGTGGCCTCGGCCGAGGCGCTGACCGACCTGCCATCGACCTGGGCGACCGACACGACCTCGGACATTCCCGGGTTGTTGCAGTCGTCGCTGGAATACATTGTCGACAACCAGACCGGGCGCACCGACGTGTGGCTGCTGAGCGACCTGCAGGCAACGACCTGGGAGGCGGGCGGCGGTCGCTGGGACACGCTGCGACAGGCGTTCCAGGAGTTGCCGGGGGTGCGGTTCAATTTGTTGTGTTACCCGGAACCGGCGGTCAACAACCTGGCGGTGGCGGTCGACCGGGTGACCCGCCGCGAGGGACGCGACCAGGCGGAACTGGTGATTGATCTGGACGTGGTGCGCACCAACGGCGGCGCCAGCCCGACCGGTGAGGGCGACGACGACGGGTCGGGGGCACCCGGGGCTGGCGCAGGGCCGGGCGCGCCGGCGCAGGAGATTCCGCTCCGGTTTGTGATCAACGGCGTGACCACCGTGGTGCCGATCGATCTGCGCGACCAGCAGGCCAGCCTGCGCGGCCATGTGATCCCGATCGACCGCACCCTCGAGCGCGGCTGGGGGCGGGTCGAGTTGCCGGCCGACAGCCAGCCGAGTGACAACGTGTGGCATTTCGTGTTCGATCGTCCGCCGGTGATGAGCAGTGCCATCGTGACCGACGATCCGGACGCGATGCTGCCGGTGCGGGCGGCCTTGTCCTCCCCGGCCGACAGCGCCCGCGAGTATGAGTCCACGGTGTATGGACCCGAGCGCACGGCCGAGATCGATTGGGAGCAAACCGCGCTGATCGTCTGGCACGCCCCGCTGCCGGGTGCGGACGACCTGGTCAAGCGGCAGTTGGAGAACCACCTCGCGGCCGGTCGCAGCATCCTGTTTTTCCCGCCGGGCGACCTCAGCGGCGCGGGCGACGAGTTCCTCGGCGTCAGCTGGGGAGGCTGGAACGAGGTGGCCAGCAGCGAGTCGATGCAGGTGGCCGGCTGGCGCAACGACACCGGCTTGCTGGCGAACACCCGCGACGGCACCGCGTTGCCGGTGGGCGAGATCGAGCTGCTGTCGTGGCGCGGCATCGAGGTCAACGGGGCCACCGTGACCCCGCTGGCGAGGCTTGAGAACCAGCAACCGTTGCTGCTGCGGGTGACGCCGGACCAGACCGAAGCCGGCGCCCAGGGCGAGGTCTATTTCGTCTCCACCCTGCCGGGCACACGCTCGTCGACCCTGGCGCGCGACGGGGTGGTGTTGTATGCGATGCTGCACCGGGCGCTGGCGTCCGGCGGCGACACCCTGGGGCTGGCGCAACAGCGCTTCGCCGCCGCGGGCGTGCTGGGAGACAGCGAGCAAGCGCGCGACTGGCGGCCGGTCGAGGCCGCCAATGGCGGCAATGGCGAGGCGGTTCCGACCGAATTGCTCGGCCTGCGGGCCGGGGTATTGAGCGATGGCGAACGCATGCTGGCGTTGAACCGCCCGCCCGAGGAGGACCAACCGCGGCGTCTGGGCATCAGCACCGTCGAGGAACGGTTCGAAGGGATCGATCACCGCATCATCGTCGACGCCCTGGAGGACGACACCAGCCTGGCCAGCGAGATCTGGCGCACGTTCCTGCTGCTGATGGCGGCGGCGCTGATCCTGGAGGCGCTGTTGTCGATGCCATCGCGCGTTCAGCCTCAGGCCAGGACCCAGGGCCAGGCGGCGGGAGGCTCTTCCGGTTCATCCGCCGAGGGCGGGGCCGATGCCGCCGGCGACCGCCCGCAACCAGCCGCGACATCCTGACCGCGATCGCCGCCAGCGACGCCATCCGCCTTGAATCGCACGATCGCCCTGCCGCAAGTTTTCAACACCACACCGGGCCCGCCGGTCCAACTCGTTTCATTCCATTCACGCACGCAGCCCCGACCGCTCGCCACCCTGACTGATTGATCCTTCCCGACCGGCGCCGCTCATTTCATTGTTTTTTGATTCATTCCAAGTCCGCCTGTGACCATCGACAGCCAAAGCCTTGAATTCTCGCCGACCCCACTGTCCCTGACCATTGCGATCGGGTTTGTGGTGGTGATCGTGGCGCTGTCGATGACCGCCTGGTGGCGCAGCGGCTGGCGCGCCGCCACCGGCTGGCTGGAGGCGCTGCGCATCGTGATCGCGATCGCCATTGCCCTGACGTTGTTGCAACCCGAGTGGCGGCAGACCTTCGAGCCCACCCAGCGACCCACGGTCACCGTGCTGGTGGACCAATCCGGCAGCATGGAAACGCGCGACGTGTTCGACTCCGCCAGCGGCGGCCCCGGCGCCGGGACGCGCTCGCGACTGGAAGCGGCGGCGGCGTTGCTGGAGGACGAAACCTGGAGCGCACTGCAGGAGCGGTTCGAGGTGGTGCTGCAACCGTTCTCCTCGGAGGATGAAGTGCCGCCGGAAGAAGCCACCGACTACCACGCCGCGCTGACCGGCGCCGGCGAGCAACATGAAAACCTGGCGGCGGTGGTGCTGGCCGGCGACGGCGACTGGAACATCGGCGCGCCGCCGAGCCAGGCGGCGACGCGGCTGCGCATGCGCGGCGTGCCGGTGATCGCGGTGCCGGTCGGATCCACCGAGCCGCTGCCGGACGTGGCGATCCACTCGTTCGAAGTGCCGGTGTTCGCCATCGCCGACAAGCCGTTGCGCATCCCGTTCACGCTCACCAGCACCCTGCCGCGGGACGAGAACATCACGGTGGAAATGCAGGCGCCCGGCGGCGAGGTCGTGACCCGCGAGGTGGTGCTGCCGGCCATGGGCCGGGTGCAGGACAGCCTGGTGTGGCAACCGCGCCAGGTCGGCGACGCCACCCTCACCCTGACCGTGCCACCCACCGGTGACGAGACCCATCTTGACAACAACACCCTCGAGGCCAGCCTCGAGGTGCGCCGCGAGGAATTGCGCGTGCTGGTGATCGATTCCTACCCGCGCTGGGAATACCGTTACCTGCGCAACGCGCTGGAGCGCGATCCCGGGGTCGAGGTCAAGTGCCTGCTGTTCCATCCCGACCTCGACCGGGTCGGCGGCGGCAGGGATTACCTCGAGCAATTCCCCGGCGACGACGAACTCGCCGGCTACGACGTGGTGTTCCTCGGCGACGTCGGCGTGGCCGCCGGCCAGTTGAACACCGCCCAGATCGAATCGCTGCGCGACCTGGTGCGCGACCAGGCCAGCGGTCTGGTGCTGATGCCCGGGCTGCAAGGATTCCAAGCCGGCCTGCTCGACACCGCGCTCGACGAACTGATGCCGGTGGTGTGGGATCGCTCGCAACCGCGCGGCTGGGGCACCGCCACGCCGGGCCGGTTCGTGCTCACCGAGGCCGGACGCGCCAGCCTGCTGACCAAACTCGAGGACAGCGACGAGGCCAGCGCCGCCACCTGGTCATCGCTGCCGGGATTCCACTGGTATGCCCCCGCCCTGCGCGCGCGCGCCGGCAGCGAGGTGCTGGCCATGCACGCCAACGAGTCCACCCGCTTCGGCCGCGTGCCGCTGATCGTCACCCGCACCTTCGGCGCCGGCAAGGTGTTGTTCATGGGCACCGACGGTGCCTGGCGCTGGCGCCGCGGGGTCGAGGACCGCTACCACTACCGCTTCTGGGGACAAGTCGTGCGCTGGATGGCCTACCAACGCAACATGGCCCAGGGCGAGCGCATGCGGTTGTTCTACGGACCCGACCGGCCACGCACCCGCGAAGTTCTGACGCTCAATGCCAACGTGATGAGCCTGAGCGGCGAACCGATGCGCGAGGGCACCGTGGTGGCCGAGATCGAAGCGCCGTCCGGCCGCGTCTCCAGCGTGCGCCTGGCGTCGGCCGGCGAAGAGGCCTGGGGCCTGTTCACCGGCCTGTTCACGCCCACCGAACCCGGACCGCACCGGGTCCGCCTCAGTTCCGCCGAGGCCGGCGACCCGTTGGAAACCGTGATCCCGATCCAGGGCACCACGCGCGAACAACGCGGCCAACCGGCGCGCCCGGAGGTGCTGGAGGAAATCGCCCAGCTCACCCGCGGACGCGTGGTCGATCCCGCCGACCTGACCGACGTGGTGGCGGCGGTGGCGGCGCTGCCGGAACTCGATCCCGAACAACGGCGCCTGCCGCTGTGGTCGCACCCCCTGTGGGCCGGCACCATCATCCTGCTGCTCGGCATCTTCTGGATCGGCCGCAAGACGGCGGGGCTGTTCTGATAGGGGGTGGTTAATGGTTAGTCGGGAGTCGGGAGTCGGGAGTCGGTGAAGCAAGCCAGTCGCGGCAGCCCGTAGGTTGAATTGGCGCAATTCGACCTGCTGTGCGTGATGCGGGCGCTGCGGTCACGAGATCACCACCGGCGTTCCATTCGCAGGCGGAAAACGGATCCGCGAAGGAACCAGGCCCATGGAACGAACCACCCGCACCCCGGTCGAATTGCTGCAATTCAACCTACGGTCGACCATCTCCGGCTATCGCCTCCGGTTGTGTTCATTCGTGGTTTCATCTCTGTTTTTAGGGTGAATGACGGCAGCAAGGCTTTCACAACTCCGCTTCGCCAAGCCAGCGGGTTTCGACGATGACGAAGCGGCGGCCGGGGTTGCCCGCGGAGGTGGTGGCCGGGTTGAGGCCGGCGGAGTCAGGCTCGACCGGTTCCGGCACGCGTTGGACCACGGCCTCGAGCCAGGCGCGCGCGAGCAGGCGGTCGTCGCCGTCGCGTACTTCGCCGTAGCTGCGCACGGTGAAGGTGTCTGAACGGGCGGCGAGTTGGGGGCCGATGGCCGTGAGCACGTCGGCCTGGGTGAGTGAGCCCGGCAGGGCGGCGGTTTTCTGGTCGGGCTTGGCGGAGTGGCGGGTGCGGAAACGATTGTTGGGCGCGGGGGTGTTGTCGGCGGCGAGCGGGTTGAGGTCGATGGCGGGGCCGTCGGCGTTGAGGCCGGCGGCTTCGATGGCGGCCTGCAGCGGTCCCATGCGCGAATCGTCGGGGTGGTCGCTGAGGCGGCGGTTGACGAAGTCGGCCAGAGAGATGAACGGCCCGCGGCGCTTGACCTGTTCCACCACGGCCTCGGCGAGGTGGCGGACCTGGTGCTGGTCGAGCGAGCGGTAGCCGTTCCACATGCTGGCGGCGGTGGCACCGCCGTCGTTGTGGCGGTCGCCGGGCGGGACGAGGAAGCGCTGGAAGCGGGCGACGTCGCGGTCGTGGTCGCCGTTGCGCAGGTCGGTGCCGCGGCTGGAGCCGAGCACGGCGGTCCAGGCGTCGACGCTGGTGGAGTTGATGTTGAAGGCACCCTCGAGCATGAGGGCGGCGGCGCTCAGGTGCAGGTGGTCGAGCGCGGCCCGATCGGCCGATACCGGGGCGGGGTGGCGGAACGGGTGCAGCCTGAGGCGTGGGTTGGGCAGGGGGTTGGCGACCGGATCGAGGGCGTGGGCGTCGCGTTGGACCGGGCTGCCGCCGGCGAGGAGGAAGCCGTCGTAGAGGGTGTGGTTCAGTTCGTAGCTGAGGTCGTAGACGATGATTTGTTCGTGGCAGTGGCGGATGGCGCCCTGGATCAGCCAGGCCCAGTAGTTGTTGCTCATCATGCCGCCGTTCCAGCCGTGGAAGCCGCCAAAGCCGCCCCATGGGTGGTTGGTGGCGGCGGCCGGGGAACGGGGATCGGCGAACGAGTTGCCGATGGCGTAGGACGGGTGCCAGACGAACTCCGACAGTTTGGCGTGCTGAAATTCGGCCATGGACAGGAGGTCCTGCGGTGCGCGCGGCAGGTCGAACAGCAGGTAGGCGTCAAGCATCCATTGTTCCGGGATGGCGTAGGGGTTGGAGCCGAGCCGGCCGCTGGGGAGCTGGCGCGGGCTCATGGCGTCCCAGCTGAGCGAGGGATCCCACAGGTCGCGGGTGTAGGTGCCGTAGTATTCGGGCAGGCGGGCGAGGTCGAGATCCTCGAACGGGGTGCGGATGAAGAGGCTGCCGTGGAGGTTGGCGTTGGCGACGTGGGCGTGTTCGAACATGCGGCCGTGGGGGGCGCGATTGCGGTTGGTCTGGGTTTCATTGAGGTAGACCAGCCGGTAGCCGTCGCGGGTGCGGTAGTCGGGCGGGGGCAGTAGCTGGCCGGGATCGGCGATGGCGCCGAGGGTGATGACCGGCCAGGTGGGATGGGTGTTGCGGTTGGCGCCGGCGCGGGTGCTGGGCCAGATCACGCGGTCGGCGGGGAAGGCTTTGGCGGCGTTGAGGTCGAAGTCGGGGGTGTTGTCCGGCACGGTCTTCATGAGCATGCGGTAGTCCTCGCCGATGGTGGCGCCGAAGCGGAACCGGAGCGGGCGGCTGCTGAACTCGAGTCCGGTGGGGAAGGCGGTTTCCAGCAGGAAGGCGTTGTTGCCGGGCGCGACCCGGGACGACAGCCGGTTGGCCGACACCTGGATGCGGTCGTAGGGTTGGGTGCCCTGGTGGGCGCAGCTGTAGACGACGCATTCGCCGGGGCCGATGGGTTCGGGTTCGAGGTTGAAGATCAGGAAGCCGGTGGTGGGGTTTTTGGCGCGGGCACTGGCCGGGTGGGAGATGTTGGGCAGGATGAACTCGATGTCGGTGCGGTCGCCGTTGTTGTCGAACACGGTCATCGGTTGCCAGGGCACGATTTGCATCCACACGTTGTAGCGCCGGGCGTCGAAGGTGACATTGTAAGGATTCCACAGCACGACACGCGGCAGGATGTGGACGTCGATGGTCCAGCGGTTGTTGGCCAGCTGGCGGGCGCGGAAGGCGTAGTAAACCGAGCCTTCGACAAGCACGGGATAGATCGTGGTCTCGCTCTGGTTGTGGAAGTCGGGGATGCTGACGCAGGAGCTGTTGTAAACGGTGTGGACGTGCTGGCCGAGGGTCTGGATGCTGGGATGCTGGCCCCAGCCTGGTGGCAGGTGCTCGGGCGGCAGGCCGGTGTCGTATTGCAGCGGCCCGCGCGGGCGCATGGTCCACGGGGCGACCCGGCGGTCATGTTGTTCTGCCAGGCGCGCCCAGCTGCGGAGCTGGCCGAAGCGCGGAGCGGCTTCGCGGTGGCGGGTGAATTCCCATTCGACGCCGAGTCGCTCGGCGTGGTCGGCATTGGCCGGCCCGACCAGCAGGTCCGAGTCGCTCAAGCCGAGCGTGTGGGGCCCGGATCCGCCGGCCAGCGGGGGCAGTTCGCCGTCGGATTCGAGGTAGGCGGTCAGGTTCCGGCGCAGACCGCCGTGCGAGGTGTCGGCCAGCACGCCCCAGCTGTGCAGGGTGGTGTCGTGAAACCAGCGTGACACCGCCGCGTCGGTGTCGGCCAGTTCCAGTTGTTCACGGGTCCAGAGGCGGTCGAGCACGTCCTCACCGATGCGCAGGCCGCCGTCGCTCATCCAATCCGCGGCCGGCCGGCCGGCCGCGGTGAGGCGGTGGAGGTCGCCGCCGTGGACCGCCGGGTCGCCGGTGGCGGTGCGCGGCCTGGGATCGGGGGTGTCGAGCCTGGCCTTGACACCCTCGTCGCCGACCCACCAGGCATAGGCGTGGCGGCGCTGGCTGCGCGGGTCGGTTTCGAGGTGGTCCAGTTGCACCAGCGGCACCTTGACCGGGCGGCCTTCGCGGTCGCGGTCGGCTCCGACGAGGGTGACGAGCGGCAGGGTGGAAAGCTGGGGGTCGTCGGCGAGGGGCGTGACATGGCCGGGGTCGCCGGGGTGGAGATGTTCATTGCCGCTGACCAGCCAACCGGTCAGGAGTTGCTGCCGCCAATGCTCGGGCGTGTGGTGGTTGCGGCGGTCGCGCAGGCTGCCGTCGATGATGCCGGCCTCGTTGCCGACCCGCTGGATCATGGGGGCTTCGTCGCCGGGATCGGTGGTGCGCCAGACCCCGGTCCAATGCGGCTGGGCCACGCCTTCGATGGCGGGCGTCGATGGATCGCGGTCGAGCAGGGCGGCGCTGGCGGTGACACGCTGGTCGGGGCCGGCCTGGCGCTGCAGTTCGGCGATCGCTTGTTCGAGCGCGAACCTGGCATTGGCCCTGGCCTGCACCCGGGCGCTGTCGAGGGTGGCGGTGCCGGTGTCGATGTTGAACATCGACAGCATGGCCACCACCACCAGAGTGAGCATCGCGATCAGCATCATCACTGCGACCAGAGCGAAGCCGTGGCGGGTGGTGGTGCGGGCGGGGATGGAAGATGGGATTGGCGGCTTCATGGGTGCTGGTGCTGGGGCGGAACCGAGCGGCGTGGTTGTAGACGGGGCGGACGGGATTGGGTGGCGGCGGGGCGTCGGGTCGAGCGGGGCAGGTCAGTGTTGATCGAGATCGATGCGGCGGACGAATTCCAGCACGTGCCGGCGCGACAGGTCGAAGTCATGGCCGTCGGCGGCGAGTTCGCTACCGACCGCAGTCAGCAGGGACAGGCGCAGTTCGACGGCCAGCAGGCGGCCGGGGGTTGGTTCAGCCTGACCGATCGCCAACAGGCGGCCGGCGGCCAGGTCGTCGCCGGGATCGGTCCAGCGGCGCTGGCCGCCGGCGTCGAGGTAGTGCCAGCGGGCGCTCAGCGACCACACTCGGTCGGACAAGCGCTCGTCGATGCCGCCGTGATCGAACTCGGGAGCGGCGTCGGCGAGCAGGGCGTCGCGGTCGAGCACCCGTTCCCAAGTGGTTTCCGGGGCCAGCACCTCGCGCATCAGGCGGCGGTGGATGGCCGGGCTGGCGGCGGGCTGCAACCGCCAGCGCAGCAGGGCGACGTTGCCGCGGCCCTCGCCGGGCGGGCGGCGCACGGCCAGCAGACCGAGTTCAAAGCCGTCGTCGCCGTCCCGCACCACCAGGCACTGCTGCCGGTCGGGGCGCAGCCGCAGCCGTTGCAGGTCGTCATGCAGAAGGTTGAACAGGGCCCCGGCCTCGCGCTGCAACAGGATGCGGTCGCGTTGCTGCATCCACTGTTGTTGGGAGGCCGTCAGGCCACCGCCGACGGCGGTGATGATCACCGCGGAGATGGCGGTTGCCAGCAGCAACTCCACCAGGGTGAAGCCGGCGCAAGCACCGGCGGACCGATTGGAGCGGGACTGTGAGGACGGGTGATTCATGGGACGGACGGGTGGGTTGAAGGCCGGTGGTCGAGGCGCGCCTTGAGCGGCTGAGCGGGCGGGCATTCAGGGGCGTTGCACCAGTGGCACGACCAGCAGTTCGCGCCCGGCGGGCGACTGGCCGGAGGTGTCCGACACGGTGGACAAACGAGCGCGCAGGGGGCGTCCGGCTGCCCCCCCGGGCCCCAGCGGTTCGAGGTCAATGCGCAGCAACGGGGGCAGCAAGGCGGCGGCGTCGGCGGCCAGCAGCGGGTCGTCGATCGACCGGATCACGGTGACGCCGGAATCTTCACCGGGAATTCCCGGCGGTGGCGTGCCGTCGGCCCGGTCTCCGCCGGTGGCGG
>SKLO01000541.1 GCA_007123195.1 Verrucomicrobiales bacterium
CGCTGATGGTGCTGCTCGCCCTGCTGGCCGTGGGCGCGCTGGGATTGGCCTCCACCGCCTTGAGATCGGCCCGTGCCTCCCACGCCCAGGCCGAGGCCCGCGCCAATGCCCGCCTGGCCCTCGCGCTGGCTCTCAACGACCTCCAGATCGAGGCCGGCCCCGATCAACGCATCACCGCCCCGGCCGCCATCCTGGCACGGGACCGCGATGATGTTGGACCAGACGACGCAGCCTTCAACCCACGGACCACCAGCAACAGCTTCTCCCACCCCCATTGGCTCGGCAGCTGGAATTCGTGGACCCACTGGCTCAATGAATCAGGGCTGGCTCAAACCTATGTGCCCGGCCGCGAACCCCATTTCCGCCGCTGGCTGGTGTCGCATTCCGACCTCGACTCGATGGCGGATCTGGCGGCGGCCGACAACGGGGTGCCCCATCCCGCCTCCACCGTGCTGGTCGGCACGGGAACGCTGGGCCAGACCGCCGATCCATCCGATCATGTGACCGCCCCCCTGATCCACATCGCCAGCCACAGCGACGGCGCCTTCGCCTGGTGGGTCACGGGCAACAACCAGCGCGCCCTGATCCGGCCCACCGACACCGCCACAGCCGACTCGATCGGCGGCTCCGCCAACCGCCTCGCCAGCCGCAGCTCCAGCGGTGTCGAGGCGCTCGAAGGCCTTTCGGACCTGCCCACCGACCCCGCGGACTTGGATCGTAGTTTCACCCTCGCGACCCTTGAACTCACCGGCGCCGCGGCCCTGCCAAGGGGCGCGGTCACCCGCAACTTCCACCACCTGACCGCCACCAGCGTGGGTCTGCCGGTGAACGTGCGCGACGGCGGGCTCAAGCACGACCTCAATCTGCTGTTGGAAATGCCGGTGCTGCCCGCCGAATACGGCACCTACCGCCGTGCCGTTCCCGACGGCAGCATCGTGCCGATCCGCGAGCACAGCGCCGATCTGGACCAGCCGTTCTACCATCAAAACCTCAATTTCACCTCATGGTACAAACTCCAGCAGTATTACCGGCTGGCCCATGGAGACCACGCCAGCGCCAGCGACGAGGTGGCCGCCGACAGCCACCCGCTGCCGCTGCGAAGGGGCATCTGGTGGAGCGACGCCTCCACGCCCAACACCAATTTCACCTGGGAACGCCAGAACCTCGACTACTACGGCTGGGGCCGGACGCCGATCATTTCCCGGGCGATGATCCTCTTCAGCCTGCGCCGCATGCCCAGCGCCGCGACTCCCGGCCACTACGCCTACCAGATCAGCTTCAATCCGGTCGTCGTCCTCTGGAATCCCTACAATGTGACTCTGCACACCCCGCCGGTCTGGCTGCAATTCACCCCCGGCAGCCTGGAATACCGGGTCTATCAGAATGGGACCAGTTCCGGCAACTGGCAGAGGTTCGGCGGGCAGTTGGCGAACTTCCGCCTTGAAGCCAGGGCCGCCCGTGATTCGCCCGCCACGTTCAGCCTCAAGCCCGGCGAGACACGCATCTTCAGCTCCCAGACCGGAGACGGCGGCACCATCCAGCTGACGCCGGGCTTCCAGCCGCCAATGGATGGCGGAGGATTTGACCGCGACATTCCAGGGCTCAGCGATGTGCCGCCCGGCACCGACATTGAATTCGCCATGCGGATGAACGACCAGCGCACCGACCACGGCGGTCAATACCAAATGTATTGGACCATCCGCAACATCCACACCGGCGGCGGGCAACGCTTCAATGAAATGGCGGCCAACCCGGTTCAGGACGGTCTGCCGATCCCCATCGTCGAGGACCAGGACGGCAAGCGGCTCTCGTTCAACACCAACACCACCAGACTGCCGTTCGCTTCGTTCGAGTTCGTGCTCAAATCCGGCGAAGACCTGCGCAATCCCGGCGCGGCCTATGAAAACTTCGATGCCCGCGGCAAGAACTTCGTCCACGCAAAGCCCTGGAACCAGCGCGCCATGTATGGCGAGGCCACCGGGCGCATGCGCGCCCAGGCCCAATACCACATCCATGTTGCGGTTGGCTCCGGCAACGCCCTGAACCCCGACTTCGACCACGGCAACTCCCGCGCCTACCTCGGCAGCGCCATCTCGCTGGGTCGTTCGGACTACCCCGGTCAACCGCTCGCAGTCATGACCGAACTGCCGGTTGTGCCCCCCAGCTCCCTTGCCGGTCTCGCGCATTTCAGGCTCAATCCCGGCGATACCCGGGTGTTCAGCACCGGCAGGCACCTGTGGGAGATCTCCACCAACGACGCCCTCGGCATCAGCTCGTCGTTCGGCCACCCGCTGATCCCTGCGGACCGGATCCACGCCGATGTCCCCGACGCCGCCTGCCGTGGCAATCCCCTGCAGATGAAGCTCATCCGGGACTACTACGACCATGGGTTCCTCAACAACGACGCCCTTTGGGACCGCTGGTTCTGCTCCGGCATCAGCACCCAGTCCGGTCCCGCCTCGCTCGCGGGCGCCAATCAGACCTCGCGGGCCACGTTTGAGCAGTTCATCAACCACGGCACGCCCCTGGCCAACCCCCACGCGGTCCTGGACCGCCCCCAGCTGGCAAGCCCGGCCCAGGCGCTGGCACAACTTTTCTCCGGTGACCACCCGTCCGCCGAGGCCCACAGGAAAGTCGCCCGCTACCTCAACATCGAGGGCGCCTTCAATGTCAACTCCACTTCCGTCCCGGCCTGGAAAGCGTTCTTGTCGGGCTTGCAGGAGGAAATGATCCACTACATCGACCCCGAATCCGGCCGCATCCAGTCAGCCGCCGTGCCCGCGGACCGTGTGGTGCTGTCACGTTTCGCCCTGCCGAATCATCCCACCGAAGGAGAACATCCAGGCGACCCCGCGGCCTGGGGCGGCGTGCGCTTGCTGACGCCGGAACAAATCGACCGCCTCGCCGCCGAGTGCGTGCGCCAGGTCAAGCTGCGCGGTCCGTTCCTGAACCTGGCCGACTTTATCAACCGCCGCCTCAGCAACGACGAAACCGGGCTCGCCGGCGCCCTGCAGGCGGCGATCGATTGGGATGAGTTCAACGGCAACGGCCCGGATCCACAGGCAACGGACTCGATCAACGGCCGCTACAAGCGACCGGCCGACATGATCACCGCCGCCGATGTCAGCGCCATGGACTACGAGAACCCGGGCGCCGCCACCGGATCCATCTGGACCGGCATTCCCGGTTACCTCACCCAGCCGGACCTGCTCCGCCGTCTTGGCAACGCCTTGACGGTCAGGGACGACACCTTCACCATCCGCACCTACGGCGAGGCCAGGAACACGGCCGGCCAGGTCATCGCCCGCGCCTGGTGCGAAGCGGTGGTCGTGCGGACCAAGGACTACCTCGATCCCGCAGACAACCCGGAGACCATGCCCGCCGACCTGTCGGACATCAACCGGACCTTTGGCCGTCGCTTCCGGGTGGTGTCCTTCCGCTGGCTCGGCCCTGAAGAAATATGAAACTGCCCCCCACTCCCCATCCCTTTCGGCTTCGGGGATTGCTTGCCCTGCTTTGCCTGGCCCTGCTGCCGGTCATCGGCAAGGCACAGGAATCCGCCAGCGTGCGCCTGTCCTTCGGCGCGGTCGGGCTGTTGGACAATCTGGCCACCCTGCACCTGGCGGCCGGCGCGGACGCGGATGGCCAGCCCACCGAATGGCTGCAAGTCCGGCTCAACCAGCACACCATCAGCCAGCCGATCGACTACAGCGGCCCGCTGCAGCTGCGGTTCTTCAGCACCGAATCCACCGCAGAGCCGCCCGTCGCCGCCACCACAGTCGATGGCACCGCGGAATCGCTGCTGCTGGTGTTCGTGCCCGACGACAACAACCGCTACCGGATCGTGCAAGTGAACGACGATCGCTTTGCCTTCGGCAGTTACTACTTCCACAATCTCAGCCCGCATCCGGTGGCGCTCGAAGTCGGCGACCACCGGTCCGCCCTGCGACCCGGTGAACAGACCATCGTCCGGGCCGCGGTCGCGGCGAGCCAACTGGTGCGCATCTACTCCCGCATCGACGACCAGCAGCGTCTGATCAGAAGCAGCACCTGGCGGCTCGAACCCGGCCAGCGCGAGCTCATTTTCTTTCACACCCCC
>SKLO01000444.1 GCA_007123195.1 Verrucomicrobiales bacterium
AACGAGGCCGTGATGGAAGGGGGCGCCGGGAACGAGCGACCCGCACCCCGGTCGAATTGATGACAATTCAACCTACGGTCGCTGCGCACGCGAGGCCGGGCTGAGACGATGCGTCACGGGTAACGGTGCAACAGTGGGTTCGTGCCGGCGCCGGCGCCATTCCGCGATTCTCTGGAGTGGCACGGCCAAGGAGACCGGTGTAGAACCCTGACCCGGCCGGACCGGTATTTCGGTTTACTTGACATTCAATTTTTACAGATTAAGTTGCCGCTTTGGATCGTGTCAGCCGCGCGCCGCGATTCCGGCAACCGATGGCACGCCCCTTGCAACGGTCGGATGCGCGAATGCCCCACATGGCATCCCGCTTCGCTGTCATTTCTTTCGCGATGATGATTGATTCCCCGGCAGAGTCGGCCGCCAACCGGCGGCAGACCGAACCCGCCGTCACTGGCGGCCCTTCGACCGCGGCACCCGGATGGCGCCGGCCCCGACGCTGGCTTTTGGCGCTCGGGCTGCTGGCGATGACCGGCTTGACCTCCGGCTGGATCGTCTGGCAGGCCGGTCATGATGAAGGTGGCGGACACGACAACGGCCAGCCGGCTTGGTGGGCCGACTTCAAGCCGACGGTGTGGCCGCAGGCCGACCATCGCGAGGCGGTCATCTGGCAGCGCCATCTGGAGCCGCTGCCGGAGGTTGTCGGCGGCTCCGGATTCATCGCCCACGAGGGGCGCGCCGTGTTCCGCTGGGGCAACGACCACCACTCCCACTACGTGGCCTCGGCGATGAAGCCGTTCCTCAGCGCGCTGCTGTTGCTGGCGCTCGAGCACGAGCTGATCGACGACCTGCACTCACCGGTCGCCGAGGTGGTGCCGGATCTGGCCGGGTTGAACGACGGCGTCGACGGCGGCATCACCTGGTATCACCTGGCCACCATGACCTCCGGCTACGGGGTGTCGGAGGGTCCCGGCGAGGCGTTCGCCTACAACGATTATGCGGTCCAGCTGCTCTACGACGCGCTGATGGGCGGTGTGTTCGGCAGCGACGGCGATCAGATCCTGCAGGAGGCTTTGACCGAGCCGTTGGGTTGGGAGGACCGGGTCACGTTCCGCGGCTTTGGTGACGACGGCCCCGAGCCGAAGATGCGCGCCTCGGCGCGAGACCTGGCCAAGTTCGGTCAATGGCTGCTGGACGGGTCGGTCGCCGGCGCCCAGATGCGGCGGGGCGAGCCGTTGTCGCCGACCTCGATGCAGAAGCTCAGATCGCTGGCGGTGGACGAGTCGGTGCCGTTCACCACCGCCGAGCCGGCGCCGATGTTGCCGGGCCAGGGCACGGTCGGTGGAGGGGAACCCAATCTCATGACCAAGGGCCCCGGTCGTTACGGCTTTCACCTGTGGCACAACCGCAGCGTGGCCGGCGGCGGGCCGATGATTCCGGACGCGCCGACCGGCAGCCTGCTGGCGGTGGGCAAGCTGGGCCAGAGCGTGTTGTGGATCGTGCCCGAGTGGCAACTGGTGGTGGCCTGGACCAACAGCGAGGTGACCGACAAGAAAACCGCGGCCACCGACCCGGACGCCGCCTTCAACCGGGTGGCGCGGCTGCTGGCGGCGGCGGTCGAAGAGGCGCGGGCCGGACTGGCGTCGAGGTGAACGGCCGGCCGCGGCGGATTGATTCAAGACGCCCTGACTGCCGCCCTGGCTGGCTGGCTTTGGCCGGCCTGGCCAGGGCGGCGGCCCGTTCAGATCAGATCGACCACGGCTCGCGGTAGTTCTTGGTGACCAGTTTGCTGGCCTCGTCGTGGTTGCTGAAGCGCATCGCTTCCTGGTCCCACTCGAGCCGTTGCTCGGGGAACCGGGTGGCGATGACGCCAAGCAGGCCGATCTCGGTCAAGGCCCCGCCGTAGGCGAAGTCGGACCCGGCCGGGCGGCCTTCGCGGATGGCGTTGAGCCAGTCCGACTCGTGGCCGCCACGCACGCGCTCGATCACCTGCTCGGGGCGGCCGAACTCCTGCTGGCGTTCTTCCGGGATGATGCGCACGCCGCCGGCGCCGTGGGAGCCGTGCATGATCACGCCCTGGTCGCCGCGGACCACGGCGCCGGTGCCGACCACGTCGCGGCCCTCCTCCAGTTCGTCCGGGCGCGGGATCGAGAAACTACCGTCGTGCCAGACAATCTTCATGGCCTGGCGATCGCCCTTGGCGGCGAACTCGAAGGTGATGCGGCTGCCCTTGGGGAAATACTCGTGGTCCTTGGCCGGATCGAAGCCCGCGACCTCGGCGGTCACCGCCTTGGGCATGTCGAGGTCGAGCGCCCAGAAGATCGGGTCGAGCACGTGACAGACCCAGTCACCGAGGCAGCCGCCACCGAAGGCTGAGAAGCCGCGCCAGTTGAACGGCAGGTAGGCGGGGTGGTAGGCCCGTTCGGCGGCGGGTCCGAGCCACAGGTCCCAATCCAGTTCGCCGGGCACCTCGTGGGTGCCGGCGTGCAGGTTTTCGTGCTGGCCGATCTGGCAGTAGACGTTGGGGAACGCGTTGCAGCCGGCATGGACCTCGGTGACCTGGCCCACGGCGCCGGCCCAGATCAATTCGCAGAACACCCGGATGGCGTCGCCGGAATGGCCCTGGTTGCCCACCTGGGTGATGACCCCGGTCTCGGCCGCTGCCTTGCGCAACGCGCGGGTTTCAGCGACCGTATGCGCCAGCGGTTTTTCACAGAACACGTGCTTGCCCTCGGCCATCGCGCGCATGCAGGCGACCGCATGGGTGTGGTCCGGGGTGGCCACCATCACGGCGTCGATCTCACCGGCCATTTCGTCGAACATGACCCGGAAATCGGTGAACCGCCGGGCCTTGTCGAAGCGCTCGAACGAACCTGCGGCGCGACGGTCATCGACGTCGCACAAGGCCACGATGTCCTCCCCGGCCAGGCCGTTGAGCACCGAACCGCCGCGACCGCCGACGCCGATGGCGGCGATGCGCAGTTTTTCATTCGGGCTGGTTTCACCTTCGGCGGCGCGCACGACACGCGAGGGAACGACTTGAAAACCGAGACCAAGGCCGGCGGCGGCGGCGGTCGAGGTGGTGAGAAACTTGCGGCGCTTCATGGGGTGTTGATGGATTGAGGATTCAGGCTTCCGGTCCGACGCATGGGTGGCGGACCGATGCACTGGAGCAAGGGACGCCAGCCATGACCGGCACGCAAGCCCGAAGTAGGCTCCCGGCCCGGGCATGCAATGTCAGGCAAGGGCACAGCTGCCGGGGCCGGCTGCCGCTGCGGTGAAAGGGCGCGGTGCGCCCCGGCGTTTCCGAAGCCGGTTTGGGCTGCGCTGCCATCGTCCTTCGCCGAGCGGCGCCCCGGGCCTACATTGCCCCCGTTTGCACGCCCAGCCTGATCCGCCTGCTTGGCTCCGCCATGAATTCCCCGACCCGCCTTGAACCGTCGCCCGTCCCGCGTGGGCGGGCACCCATTCCAATGATCGTCGCCGCGATGATGGTCGCCGCCGGTCTGCTGGCAAACGAGTCCAGCGCCGCCGAACCGGCCGCCGGGGACGAGGTCGCGGAGATCACCATCCGCACCCTGTCGGCGCAGATGAAATACGATCTCGAGGCCTTCAGGGTGGCGCCGGGGACCCGGGTGCGGCTGCTGTTTGACAATCAGGACATGATGATCCACAACCTGATCGTCTGCGATGCCGGTGACGACAAGGGCATGGAGGTGGCCCTGGCAGCCTGGGAACTGGCGGAGGAGGGCTTTGAAAGGGCATGGATCCCGGACCACCCGCGGGTGCTGGCGGCCTCCAGCCTGCTGCAACCGAACACCAGCGAGGTGATCGAGTTCACCGCTCCCGAGACCCCGGGCATCTACCCTTACGTATGCACCATCCCCGGCCACGCGATGCTGATGCACGGCGAAATGCGGGTCGAGGATCCGGGCCGGCTGTTCGAAGAGCTGCGGTTCGAACTCCACCTCGGCAACTGGCAGCGGCTGCCCGATTTCGACGCCATGGAACCGCACCGCAGCGGAGAGTTGCACGAGGGTCGGCTGGACATCCTCATGGAGGGCCACGCCAACGAGTTCGGCCTGCGGTTCAGCGGTCGATTGCAGATTCCCGAAGACGGCGACTACACGTTTTTCCTGGCGTCCGACGACGGATCCCGGCTGTATCTCGACGGCGGGGAGATCATTGACAACGACGGCGTGCACAACGCCGACGAGGTCAAGCAGGCGACCGTGCCGCTGCAAGCCGGCCAGGTGGATGTGAGGCTCGACTACTTCGAGCGCCGCGGCGACAAGCTGTTGTTCATGGCGTGGCAGGGGCCGTCGTTCGGCGAGACCATCCTGTCGACCGACATCCATCCCTCCCGCCAGGCGGCGGCGTCGTCGGACGAGGATCCCGCCGGCATGCCGCTGATGGCGGATGGCGATGAGGCGGTCATCTATCGCAACTTCATCCGCGACGCCGGCTCGCGCGCCATCGGCGTGGGGTATTCCAACGGGGTCAACCAGGCATTCAACGCCAACACGGTGAATCTCGCGCTGCTCTGGCGCGGCGCGTTCATCGACGCCCAGCGGCACTGGAGCGGCCGCGGCCAGGGCTTCCAGGGTGTGCTGGGCTACGAGGCGTTCGCGCCGGCGCCCGGCCCGGCGTTGCACGTGCTGGAGTCGCCCGACGACGAGTGGCCGGCGATCAACGGCAACGACCGCTCGCAGCACCTGCGGTTCCTCGGCTACGAACTCGACGAGCTGCGGCGGCCGACCTTCCGTTACCAGGGGCACGGGGTGGTGGTGCGGGACAAGATCGAGCCGCGCGGCCATTTTTCCGAGCCCGGTCTGGAGGCAGTGCGGCTGGTGGTGATCGAGGGCGAGCCGGCCCCGGGGTTGCACCTGATTGCCGCCGCCGATGCGACCCTGGTGGCGGGCGACGGGGGCTATCATGAAACCGACCATCACTGGCAGGTGAAAGTGGAGGGAGCGGAGGCGATCCTGCGCCGCCAGGGCGAAGGCGGCGACCAGCAGCTGCTGGTGCCGGTCACCGCCCCCGGGGAGTTCCGCATCATTTACCGCTGGATCCACTGACCCGACCCTCCGCCTGCTGTCCTGACGCTGTTCCTTTTATCGAGATCATGAGACTTGCCTGCAATCCCGGGCCGCTGCTGGCGGCGGTGTTTTGCCTCGCGGCCGGGCCGGCGGCCGGCGACGACGGTCCCTACGTCATCGAGCCGGTCCCGGTGCCCGACGGCGTGGTGCTGGAGGTCGGCGCGCTGGAGCTGCTGCCGGACGGCCGGCTGGCGGTGGGCACCCGGCGCGGCGAGGTCTGGCTGGTGACCGGCGCCGGCGGCGACGATCCTGACCAGGTGGCGTTCGACCTGCACGCGTCCGGACTGCACGAGATCCTCGGCCTGGCCTGGCGGGAGGACGGGCTCTACCTGACCCAGCGGCCCGAACTGACGCGGCTGCGCGACCTCAACGGCGACGGCCGCGCCGACGCCTTCGACACGGTGTCGGACTTCTGGCACATCAACGGCGACTACCACGAGTATGCGTTCGGCAGCCGGTTCACACCCGATGGCGAAATCTGGGTGACGCTGTGCCTGACGGGGTCGTTCAACAGCCATGTGCCGTTCCGCGGCTGGGCGGCGCGCATTGATCCTGACAAGGGCACCACCACGCCGGTGGCGCACGGAATCCGTTCGCCGGGCGGCATGGGCATCAACGCCGCCGGCGACGTGTTCTACTGCGACAACCAGGGACCATGGAACGGTTCATCGGCGCTGAAGCACTTGCAGCCGGGATCGTTCCAGGGGCACCCGGCCGGCAACCGCTGGTTCGAGATCACCGACGCCCTCGGCGAGCGCCCGCCCGATCCCGAGTCGGGCTCGCGCATCGAGGACCAGCGGCGACGCATTCCGAACTTCGTGCCGCCGGCGGTGGTGTTGCCGCACGGCAAGCTCGGCCAGTCGCCCACCGGCATCGTCTGCGACCTCACCGACGGCGCGTTCGGACCGTTCAAGGAGCAGCTGTTCGTCGCCGAGCAGACCCACTCGCAGGTCCAGCGCGTGTTCCTCGAGCAGGTCAACGGGGTTTACCAGGGCGCGGCGTTTCCGTTTTTGTCAGGGTTTGCCAGCGGCAACACCGCGGTCGCGCTGGGCGCCGACGGGGTGCTGTATGTCGGCGGCTCCGACCGCGGCTGGGGGGCGCGCGGCGGGCGTCGATGGAATCTCGAGCGGGTGCGCTGGGACGGCGGGACCCCGTTCGAGGTGCTGGAGATGCGGGTGCGGCCGGACGGGTTCGAGCTGGTGTTCACCGAGCCGGTGGAGCACGATTCCGCGGCGGACGCAGCCAGCTACCACATGGAGGCCTACACCTACATCTACCGGTCCGAGTATGGCAGTCCGGAGGTGGACCAGGTGGAGCCCGGACTTGAAGTGCTGGAGGTGTCCGACGACGGCCGGCGGGTGGTCTTGAAAGTGGAACCGATGACCCGCGGCCACGTGCACGACCTGCGGCTGCCGGGCATTCGTGCGGCCGGGGACGGGCGTGCGCTGCTCAATCCGCGGGCGTGGTACACGCTCAACGAGATTCCCGGGACCTGACCTCTCGGGCCGGCGGCGGTTGGCGCGTCACGGCTTGACCAGCGGCGGAATCGCCCCAAGCATGGCGCGTGAGTTCCAGTTCCAACCATGACGATCATGCAGGCGCCGTCGGCACCGACGAGGTGCCGGGATCGTTTTCAACGGGGGCCGTGGCTGATGATCCCGGGCTGAAGCTGGCGTGCCGGCTTGAGGTGCTGCCCGGCGACACCGCGCGCCACCGCATTGACAACGCCGCCGCGTTCGGTTTTGAGGGCGTGGCGTTGCCCGGCCGGATGAAATCGCTGTGGCTGGAGGAACTGACCCACGCCGGGGCGGGAGAGCTGGCGCTGCCGTTGACCAGTGTGTCGCTCGGGTTCGAGGGCACCCTGGTGAGCCCGGACGCCGGCGTGCGCCAGCGCTGTCGCGACAGCCTCGAGCGGCTGTTCGACGTGTGCCGGCAACTCGGCATCGGCCTGGTCAATCTGCCGCCGGTGCTGCGCCAGGATCACCCGCAGTTGACGCTGGCGGCGGGCGACCACGAGTCGTGCCGGGAATGGGACCGGCGGCTGGTGGAGGAGCTGGCCATCGTCGGCACCGCCGCCGCCGGGCGCGGGGTGCGGCTGCTGCTGGAACCGGTCAACCGCTACGAGAGCGATTACCTGCACACGCTGGCGCATGCCAACCGGCTGTGTGGCGAGGCCAATCAGGCGGCGATCGGTTACACCGCCGACTTGTTTCATATGCAGCTGGAGGAGCTGTCGCCGGAGCGAGCGCTGTGGGAAGGCCGTGAGTGGCTGGGGCTGGTGCATGTGGCGGAGAACACCCGGGTGGAACCGGGGCCGGGCAGCATGGACTTTGCGCGTTGCTTCGCCGCGCTTCGCGCGATCGGCTACCGCGGCTGGGTCGAGATCGAATGCCGCTCCCTGACCGGCCCCGCGGAGCAGGTCCTGCCGCGCTCGGCGGCCCATCTGAGGGAGGCCTGGGACGAAGCCGGGAAACCTGCCGGGCTTTGGCAGGGCCAACAGGCGAAGGGGGCATAGCCGGGTGCCGCCGACCGGTTCCAGCCACCGCGCAATGTCTGTCACACGCGGCTGTCACATGCGGCTGCGGTTCGTGCCCGACCGCCGGCCACAGCCATTGAGGTCACCGCCGGCGCCCGCCGGGCCGCCAGCGGTTCGACCCTCCGCCGCGCCCCGCCCGCTCCAGACCGGCCATTGAGGGATCGTCCAGCCGCCGGGCCCAGCGCCGCCACTCACGCTCCAACTGGCGGGTGAAGATCACCCGGCCGCCGCCCTCCTCGATCGCCATAGGCCCGCTGATGTGATCGAACCTGACACTGGCACGATCGACCAGGATCACACAGCCGGGCCCGGCGAAGAACGGGGTCTCGCAAGCGATGAATTCGCTGTTGCGAACCACGATCAGGCACAGGCCGGGTTGGCCGCGATCGAAGGGCCAGTCCTCCCGCGGATTGGCCCCGCCATCGCCTCGCACCGGGTTGTGGCAGGCGAAAAACCGAACCCCGTCCAGCACTCCCACCGAGTTGGCCTTGCCCCGGTAGGCCCTGACAAAATTCTCCAACCTGACCCCGGGACCCGCGAGCAGCGTGCCGCCGTCATTTTGGATGCCCTTGTCCTGGCCGGGCAGGTCGCCATCCCACGGCCGACCCGGGCGGTGCCGGCCGCGCAACCATGCATGCTGCAGTTCCAAGGTCGCCCTCGGACCGATGGTCAGGGCGTCCTCGCCAATGTCATCCGACCACAATCCGCGCATGATCCCGCGAATCGGCTGGTGCGGTTGGCGGCGCTCACGAGCCCCAAACGGATGCACCGACGCAATGTGCGGCCCCTCCATCGAGCCTTCAAAAGCGAACCGCTCGACCACTACCCCGTCGACCGCGATCTGCAGCGCTGGCTCGGTATATTCCACCACCGGCACGGCCAGGGTGTCGAACCGATGTCGCCGCCAGCCAAAGTCGTAGCGCCCCGGCTGTTGCAGCAGGAACCCGCCGGACGGCTCGACGCCGGTGGCCACGACCGCCCGCGGCCGGTCGGCAGTCATATCACCCCAATCGATGCCGTCACCGGCCGGCCGGTGACCGCAACCGGCGGTCACGAAGGCCAGCGCCATGGCGACCACGCCCACCAGCCGACCGGCTGCATGCCGTCGGTGCCGGCGGGTCCGCCTGACTGGTGTCATGGTCTTCATGCCTTCTTGTCGCCGGGGACAGGGGCTGCCGGGGAAGGCCGGGATGGTGGATCCTTCCGCCTGCCCCGACCCAGCCCGCGCCAGCAGCCAGCCCAGCGATCCCAGCTTTGGTTGATCGATCGTCGCGGGGGCCACCACGGCGTGCTGTCGGGCCAGTGCCCCACCCGCAGGGCGCAGTCGAGTTCCGTTGCCAGGCCCTGCATCGCGAGTTGCAACTCTTCAGCCGATGCAGCCGACGGCAGGGGCTGCCCCCAGCGCAGCCAGATCGAAGGTCGGGCGCCGCCTTGCCAGTCGTAGCGGATGATCACCGGCAGCATCAGGGCGCCCGAATGCTTCGCCAGAAAGCGGGCGCCCGGCTTGACCTCAATCGGTTCCGCCGGGTGCGTCAGCCGGCCTTGGGGAAAGATCCACAGGAAGGCATGAGGATCTTCCTGCAGCACGCCCAGCGCACGGCGCAGGCCCGGCAGGGCGCCGGTTCCGCCGCGCAGATCGATGCCGATGACCCCACAGCGCCGGAACCAGTCGTAGCGCCGCAGGTGCTCTTCCTGCTGCAGCAACCAGAAGCGCCGCCCCGACAGCATGTCGGTGGTGGCGGCGGCGACAAAACCATCCCACCAGTTGCTGTGGTTGGCGCACACCACCACCGGCTGCCCAACCGGCACGACCGGAGGCTCATTGCTCCAGACGGCGGCGAAGCGGCGCCGCAAGGCGCGACGGATCAGGCGACGGACACAGCGGGCCAGCAAGCCGTGGCCATCGGCTGCGTGCAGCGGGCGCTTGGACCGCGACATCACGCTCATGGCCGCCCTCCCGGGGCTGCGGCAGGATGGGCACTGCCGGGCCAACGAATCCCGCAGCGGCGGCGGTGAACAGGTTTCCCCGCCTGCCCGCAGCAGCGGCGCAAACCATGGGCGGGGCGGGCCTTCACGGCTCGATGACGTGTTCCAGAATCCATTCCATCACATACCCATACAGCTCGGCCTGCAGGGCGGCGCGCCATTGCATCTGCTGGGCCGCGGTCTGCGGCGGCTCAGGCAGTGGCCGCGGCTCGTCGGCCTCGTCGTATAGGTCAAAACGCTCGGCCAGGCTCAGTCTGGCCTGATTGAGACCGCTCAACCAGGCCTCGGCGTGAGCCACCGGCACGCGGATGTCATACAAGGGTTCACCATGCTCGCGGGTGTCGCTGGGGCACGCCCGGTCGAGATCGTCCTGAACCCGCTGCAATGAGCTTTCGAACAGCGATTGCAACGACGGATGAACCAGCTCGCTCCAGTCGCGCTCGGCTTCCTCATCGACCCGGCCACGCTGGAACAGTCCCGGGTAGAGCCGCCGCCTGGCCTGCCCGTCGCCATCCGGCCTCGCCGCCAGGGGGACGTCGCGCAGCAGCGCCAGCTCAAATGGCGCCAAATGGCGGAATGCCCAGTGGCCGTCGGAATCTCGTTCGAGTCTCATCATGTCTGCGGCCCGCCCCGGGGCCGGCTCCCCCTCACATCCTCAGGTTCTTCTCACGGCTCCCCCGCGCGCTCCAAGCCGGCCAGCAACTGGTGCGACTGCAGCTTCTCGACGAACATCTCGGCGCGCTCGCGCTCGCCGGTCCAGACCACCGACCGCCCCTGCTCGTGCACCTCCAACATCAACTTGCGCGCCTTGCCCTCCGGATAACCGAACACCCGGCGGATCACAAAGGTGACGTAGCTCATCAAGTTGACCGGGTCGTTGTAAATCAATACGTTCCACGGCAAATCGGGCTGCTGCTTAAGGCTCGTTTCGGGCGCCGGCAGGGTGCGGGTGTCAGTGCCTCCATCGGTATCCTCGTCGCCGCTGCCGTGGCCGCCGGTCCACCACCCCGCTCCTGACGCCGCCCGTCGGCGGCGGCCGCCAGCTCGACCGGCTGCCGGGGTTCTGATGAGGGACAGGCTCTTCATGATGTCACCACACTTGTCGAATCAGGCAATGCGAAGCGCCGAATCGCGAACCCGCCGTTCCATCCACTCGCAACGCGCCAACGGTGAACCGGAATCGCGGGCAAACCAGGCCACCGCCTCGCCGATCCCGAGCCGGCGGCGGCGAATCGGATCCAGCGCCTCCCACTCGGCAAACAGGGCGCCCAGCGAAATGCTGGCCGGGGGCAGCGAAAACAACGCCCCCAGCGCCGCCCAAGCGCTGACCCAGTGGCATGACTGACCCGCCGCCAGATCCTGCCGCAGGCGCCCGACCGCGCCGGCATGGCGCAGTCCGTCACAGGACGCCAACAACTGCGCCGCGCCACAACGGCTGCGCTGACGGGCCGGCGCCGGCCAGTCGCGGTCAAATGCCCGGTCGAGCTGCCGCAACTCCTTGACACCGCCGCGCGACGCCCGATCAGCCGCGCGCAATGCATGAGCCCCCAGCCGCGGCAGACCGTCCCGCTCCAGCCAGTCCTGCCAAATCCCCCGCAACACCCGATCGCGGCGCTCCACTTGATTCGGCAACCGCCAGCCGGCCACGTCCCCCTCCGCCTCCGGCAACCTCCCCACCGGCCCCAGCAAGGGCTGCGGCTGCCACTTGGAACGCAGCAACGCCACGCACTGGCACAGCGCGTCGCGCGGCAACAGGTCGAAGCTCGGCACGGTATTGGAATTTCTCATCTGGCAATCCTGTCAGCGGGTCAAATCATGCGACCCAAAATTCATGCGACCCAAGGGGACGCCGGCCGGGTCGGGCGGCGCCAGCTGGTAGTTTAGTGCCCCGCCCCCGGTTTGCAATCAAAGCCACCCCACTCCCCCAGCCCGCGCGCCGCCGACGGCCGCCGGAGACAATCCGGTCCCCTCCCGGCCCCCACGAGCGTTGATAGGGGGACAAGGTTGCTGCATCCGGCCAGCGGCCCGTTCCATGTGGCTTCCATGTCCCTGCTGTTCACACTCCGCGGGCCGCTGGTCATTCTGCCCATGCTTTCACTGGCAGCAGGCGGCTGCAGCGGCACCGGCCAACCCGTCTCGCCAGGTCCCGATCCTTCACCCGTTCGCCCACTCATGTTCGACGCCAGCCACATCCAGCCTCCCCCCCACAGCAACCGGGGCACGCCCCCCGAGACCGGGGCTTGGTGGACCGCCGGCGACGGCAAACAGCTGCCCTACCGCTCGTGGACGCCTGCCACCATGCCGGCCACCGGTCCGGTCGGACTGGTGGTCACCATTCACGGCATCGGCGGCGCGGCGTCCGACTTCGACACCAGCGCCCGCTCGCTCACCGAACAGGGTTTCGTGGTCTACGGACTGGAATTGCGCGGGCAGGGCAACGACCCCGACCACCGGCAGCGCGGCGACATCCGCGGTGCCGGGCTTTGGTTCGACGACTTGCGCGAGTTCCATCACCTTGTCAGCGACCGCCATCCGCGGTTGCCGGTCATCTGGTTCGGCGAAAGCCTCGGCGCGCTGATCGCGCTGCACACCGGGGTCAGCGGCGGTCCCGGCCAGCCTCAACCCGATGCCTTGGTGCTTTCGGTGCCGGTGGTCGGCTTCCGCGACAGTCTGCCGAGGTGGCAGGAATGGCTGTTACGCGCGCTGGCCCGGATCGCCCCGACCAAGCGGATCGACCTCGCCAGCCTCGATTCCGGCAACGGCGATCCCCTGCCGGTGACCACCGATCAGGCTTATTTTGAGCACATGATCAGCCAGCCTCACTACCTGCAGGTATTCACTCTGCGCCTGCTGCGGCACATCGGCGAGTTGGTGGTCACGAGCCCGGAGGCTGCCTCCCGCTGGCACCGGCCGGTATTGGTGCAATATGCCGGCAACGACGTTTTCACCCCCGCCACCGCCACCGAGGCATTCATCCGCGCCTTTCCTCAGGACGCGGTGCGGGCGCGGCTCTACCCGGAAAGCCATCACCTGCTGTTCCACGATCTCCAGTCGCGCCAGGCCATTGGCGACATCGTCAGCTTCCTCAATGAAGTGGTGGAGGACCAGCAACACCCTGTCGACGCCCCGCCACCCTCCGTCCTCCCTGCGCCCTGACCGGGCAGGCAGAAGCGTGCAACCGGAAATGGCCGGTCCCGAACCCGTCCGAACCATTCACCCGGTTACCGGCCCCAGCCCGAGGTGAGGCGATCGCGCAATGGTCGTGATCGCGCGCCTGCTGCCGGTCCAGGCCGCCATCAGTGATCAATGATCCATCCATGCTCTGTCCCTGCGCAAGTCATTCGCGCGATAGAATGTCTGACCCATTGTAGCTCTGCGCGGCCGGGGCTGCCGGGCCCGACAGCGGGATGACGGCGTGGCCTGCCTTGCCCGGGTCAACGGCAACGGCGCAGCAGCAGGCCGACGCCGGCGAGCGCCAGCAGCACCACGCGACCAGGCTCGGGCACGGCGAGCAGGACGATGCCGTTGCCATCGGCCAGGCTGCCCTGGCCGTCGAGCACGCTGCCGACGTAGGCGGCAAACATGATGCCGTTGATCTCGCCCAGGCCGGTGGCGGCGCCGAGCAAGGTGCTGCCGCCGGCGGCGAAGTTCTCGAACAAGCCGGTCGGCGCCACGCCGTTGCCACTGAAGATCTGGTAGGGCACGCCGAGAACGGGGTTAAACACGTCGCCGGCGGCCAGCGTGATGCCGTCGAGCAGGCCGAGGAAGTCGCCCTCAAGCATCAGCACGCCAACGTCGCCGGCGTCGATGTTCAACTCCCAGGTGGAGGCGAATTCGAGATCGCCGGCGATCGCCATGGTGCCGACGCCCGTCAGCTGGCTGTAGCCGGGGGCGAGGGTGCCGCCTTGGATGGCGACGTTGCCGCCGATGGAGCCGGTGCCGATGAGGCGGCCGTTCTCAAGCACGGTGACGGTGCCATTGCCAAGGCTGCCGACGATGTCGAGCGTGCCGTGGGTGACGGTGGTGGGGCCGGTGTAGCTGGAGCTGCCGGTAAGGCTGGTGGTGCCGGTGCCGCGGTGATCGACGCCACCGCTGCCGCTGATGTCATTGGCCACGCTGTGGTCGTCGCTGCGGTGGAACACGAGGTGGCCGTCGTTGACCACGTCGCCGGTGCCGAGGCTGCCGCTGTTGCCGCCGTCGCCGACCCGCACGGTGCCGTCCTGGATGAGCGTCTGGCCGCTGTAGGTGTTGGCGCCGGTGAGGGTCAGGGTGCCGCCCTGGTTCCAGTGAAAGCCGCCGTCGCCGCTGATGTTGCCGGCGATCGTGAGATCCAGCGGGGCGTCGATCTCGAAGCTGCTGATGCCGGTGTCCGTGAAGGTGTGGATGGTGTGGCCGGCGGCGCTGCCGGTGCCGGCAGAGATGGTTCCGCCGCTGGCCACGGGATCGCCGAGGTAGCGCAGAATGACAATGCCCGAGCCGCCCTTGCCACCGGAACTGATGGCCGGGGTGCCACTGGCATTGCGCGCGGCGCCACCACCGCCGCCGGTGTTGTCCAAGCCATTGATGCCGGGCAGGCTGGTCACGGTTTGGCCGCCGCCGCC
>SKLO01000270.1 GCA_007123195.1 Verrucomicrobiales bacterium
AGGTGGGCCTGGTGCAGCAGGGCGTAGCGTTCGGAGCCGGCGCGGTTGGCCTCGCGCATGAAGTGCTGCCGGACCAGGTCGCCATGGCTGGCGAGGGCGTCTTTCAAGGGCAGGCAGGTGACCCCCTGGGGGAGTTGCAGTTGCGCCGCCTTCAGCGGGCTGTCGATCCTGTCGTTGACGAAGCGGATGTGGATGGCGGACAGCTGGGAGAGCAGTCGACCGGCGGCAAGCGCGGCGTCGGACGGTTCGTATTCGTCGTCCTCAGCGCCCGGGTGCGAGGCCGCGGCGGGGTGGAACTGCTCCAGCCGTTCCAGGTGCCGCAGGTTGGCGAAGCGCCAGGCTTCGTCGGTGCGCCCTGGCACGGGACAGAGCGCCAGACGTTCGGCGGCGCTGGTTTGCAGGTCCCGCAGCCAGGAAGCCGCGGTGTCGGTGTTGGTCGGTGCGGGGGACGTGGGTTGTTCGAGCAAAGTGAGTGACATGAAGATTGTGGGAAAGAAGGCTTGGGTGGCAGCAGTGGGCGCCGGCGAGGCCCGCGCGGGCGCGGCGCGGATCAGCCTACCGAGCCCTCCATTTCGAGGTCGATGAGGCGTTTCAGTTCGACGCTGTATTCCATCGGGAACTCGCGCACGAGGTCGTTGATGAAGCCGTTGACGCTGAGGCTCATGGCGGCGGCCTCGCTGAGTCCGCGCTGCTGCATGTAGAAGATCTGCTCCTCGCTGACCTGGCTGACGCTGGCTTCGTGCTGGGTGGAGTGCTGGTTGCCGCGCACGGTGATGGCCGGGTAGGTGTCGGTCTTGCTGTTGGAGTTGATCAGCAGGGCGTCGCACTCGGTGTTGTTCTTGCAGCCCTTGAGGTGCTTGGGGATGAGCACCTGGCCGCGGTAGGTGGAGCGGCCCTGGCCGACCGAGATCGACTTGCTGACGACGTTCGAAGTGGTTTCGTCGGCGGCGTGGATCATCTTGGCGCCGGTGTCCTGGTGCTGGCCGGTGTTGGCCAGGGCGATCGAGATGACCTCGCCGCGTGCGCGGCGGCCCTTCATGATGACGCCCGGATATTTCATCGTCAGGCGCGAGCCGATGTTGCAGTCGATCCAGCGGATCTCGGCGTCCTCGTGGGCGAGTCCGCGCTTGGTGACGAGGTTGAACACGTTGGCGCTCCAGTTTTGGACCGTGATGTATTGGATTTTCGCGCCCTTCATCGCCACCAGTTCCACCACCGCGCTGTGGAGCGTGCTGGTCTCGAACTTGGGCGCGGTGCAGCCCTCCATGTAGGTGAGTTCGGCGCCCTCGTCGACGATGATCAGGGTGCGCTCGAACTGGCCGAACTGCTCCGAGTTGATCCGGAAATAGGCCTGCAGCGGGTGTTTCACCTTCACCCCCGGCGGCACGTAGATGAAGCTGCCGCCGGAGAACACGGCGCTGTTGAGGGCGGAGAACTTGTTGTCGCCGGTGGGGATGACCTTGCCGAACCAGGGGCGGAAGATGTCGGCGTGCTCCTTGAGGCCCTCGGTCGAGTTGACGAAGAGGACGCCCTGTTCGGCGACCGCCTCCTTGACGTTGGAGTAGGCGGCCTCGGAGTCGTATTGGGCTTCGACGCCGGCGAGGAACTTGCGTTCCTGCTCGGGGATGCCGAGGCGCTCGAAGGTCTGCTTGACCTCGTCCGGCACGTCGTCCCACGAGCGCTTCGGCAGGTCGCCGGAGCTGAGGTAGTAGCGGATCTTGTCGAAATCGATGGTGTTGAGATCGTCCGAGGCCCAGTGGGTGGGCATCGGCTTGGACTCGAACACTCCGAGCGCCTTCTTGCGGAACGCGCGCACCCAGTCGGGGTCGTTCTTGACGTCGCAGATGTAGTCGATGGTGCGCTCGCTGAGGCCGAAGCCGGCGTCGTATTTGTGTTTTTCGGGGAAGCGGAAGTTGCCGATCTCGCCCCTTTCGCGGGCGATGGATTGGACCGTGGCGGTTTCAGTGGTCATGTCAGAATGTTCGGTGGTGGTGTTCGTTGGGGGGCGGGTGGTGAAGGCGGGAGGATGGCGGGCGCGACCGGGGTCAGGCGCCCGCGGCGGCGGCGGCGGCCTCGTCGGCCTCGCGGATCCAGTCGTAGCCCTTCTCCTCGAGTTCGAGCGCCAGGGTCCGGTCGCCCGAGCGCACGATCCGGCCGTTGGCCAGCACGTGCACGTGGTCGGGCTGGATGTAGTTGAGCAGCCGCTGATAGTGGGTGATGAGCAGGATCCCGCGCTCGGGGGTGCGCATGGCGTTGACGCCGCGGGCAACGATCTTGAGGGCGTCGATGTCGAGGCCGGAGTCGGTTTCGTCGAGCACCGCGTAGGTGGGTTCGAGCAGCATCATCTGGAGGATTTCGTTGCGCTTCTTCTCGCCGCCGGAGAAGCCCTCGTTGACGGCGCGACCGGTGAATTTGGTATCCATGTCCAGCAGTGACATTTTCGCGCGCAACTGCTTGTAGAACGAGACGGCGTCGATTTCCTCGCCCTCGGGCAGGCGGGCGGAGAGGGCGGCGCGGAGGAAGTTGGCGTTCGACACGCCGGGGATCTCCAGCGGGTATTGGAAGGCCAGGAACAGGCCGGCGCGCGCGCGCTCGTCGATTTCCATGTCGAACAGGTTGTTGCCGTCCAGCAGCACTTCGCCGTCGGTGACCTCGTAGGCCTTGTGCCCGGCCAGGATCTTGGCCAGGGTGCTCTTGCCGGAGCCGTTGGGGCCCATGATGGCGTGGACCTCGCCCTTGGGGAGGGTCAGGTCGAGGCCGTTGAGGATCGGGGTGCCGTTGGCGGCGATGGTCGCGTGGAGATTGCGGATTTCGAGGCAGTTGGTGCTCATGCTGGTTGGAAAGAACGGGCTGGCAGAATCAATCAGTGACGGGTCCCGGCAGGCGGGTGGATTGCTGTGGATGGAACTGGCTGGATGGAGTTGGGCGGGGCTTCGGGAGCGGTGGTGTTGTTGGTTTGGTCGGTGGGTGTGGGCGTCGGGGTCAGCCGGGGGACAGTTGGTTGCCGGGGGAACCGGGGTTGCAGTCCGGGCAGATGCCGCGGATGGAGACGTCGATGCCGGTGACGAGGGTGCCTTCCGGCAGGGCCCAGAGGTTGGCGGGGCTGAGTGGTTGCATGGGTGGGGCATCGACCACCTTGCCGCAGCGTTCGCAGTGGAAGTGGACGTGGTCTTCGAGATTGGCGCAATAGCGGGAGGGGGCTCGATCGAGGTTGACCTGTTTGACCAGGCCGTGTTGGGTGAGGGTGTCGAGGCAGTTGTAGACGGTGGCGATGGAGATGCTGGGCAAGGCCTGCTTGACCCGCAGAAACACGTCGCTGGCGGTGGGGTGATCGCGGCTTTCGACCAGCACGTCGAACACGCGCTGGCGTTGCTTGGTCATTCGAACACCGTCCGGCAGTTCTGGGGCCGTGGTGCCGGAGTCGGCGATCGTCGACGGGGCGCGATTGGATTGGGTTCTGGGGTCTTGGTGGTTCATGAGGGACAGTTGACCCAATTTTGAATTGGATCAAGAACTATTCTAAAAACGGCTTCGCTGGGAACTGCGGATGCGGAGGTAGCGGGATTTTTCAATCATTCCTCTGGTGAGTTGGAACTTGAGCCCGGAGGATGTCCGGCGGATGTTGGCTGCATGAGTGCGAGAAACCCGGGAGGCAGGTTGTCGTCGATCGACGCGGACTACATTCGCGCCGGAGCGGCCGGCGTGACGCGAGAGCAGGCCGAGGAGGTGGCTCGTTCCGGGGCGGCGGTGGATGCCAAGTTTGCCAGCCGCATGCTGGTGAGGTTTGCCGCCGACGCGCGGATGGCGGTGCTGCTGGTGCGCGATTATCTGAGCGGCCGTTACGTCGAGGTGCCGTGGTGGGCGATTGCGGCGATCGTCTTTTCGCTGATCTACGTGCTCAGCCCGATCGACTTGATTCCGGATTTCATCCCGGTGATCGGCCTGATGGATGACGCCGCCGTGTTCGCCCTCTGTGTGGGGCTGATTGAGAAGGACTTGCAGCGTTACGCCGAGTGGCGGGCGCGTCGCCGGGCCGGCGAGGTGGAGCAGGGCGGGGGCATTTGAGAAGCGGGCGACGGTTCTGGAACCGTGTTGGACGCGGCTTGGGGCTTGACTGCCTGCATGAAAAGCCTACATTGCCTGCATGAAAAACATTCAATACACCTTGAGAGCCGTTCCGAAGGCGGTAGACCTTGCCTTGCGGCGCAAGGCTCGTGGAGAGGGCCGCAGCCTCAACGCGGTTGCCGTTGAAACCTTGGCCCGTGGCTTGGAACTCGATGCCCGCGAGCCAGCCAACACCGAATTGGACGACTTGGTCGGCAGTTGGGTGGAGGACCCCGGCTTCGACCTCGCCCAGGAGGATTTCTCACGTCCTGAAAGGGCCGATGGAAAATGAGGATTGCGCTGGATACCAACGCCTACATTGACTTCATGCGCGGTCGGGAGCGGCAGGTGACCTCCGTGAGTGCCGCAAGCCAGATCTGGCTGCCCTTGATCGTTGTGGGAGAATTGCGGGCTGGTTTTGCGGCGGGCACCCGCCAGAGTCCGAATGCGGCGATTCTGCAGCGCTTTCTCAACCGACCACGGGTCGGAATCCTGGCACCCGACGAGCAATCCACGCACCATTATGCGGCGCTGTATGTGTCTCTGAGGTCGAAAGGCGTCACGATTCCGACCAACGACCTCTGGATCGCCGCGCTTGTGGTCCAGCATGATCTGGTGCTTTGCAGTTCCGACGCCCACTTCGACCATTTCCCGCAAATTCCCCGATGCTGATAGCTTCGATCAGTAGCGGCGGGCGGCTTTGGTATGGGTGTCGACCTGCCCTGGCCGGGTTGCATTGAATCCGTGGCGCCGCTGCCCCCGGTTGGGTTCGGGTGCCGGCCCGCCTGGCACAGGGAGCGCGGGTCCGCCGTCGGCGGGACGGCGGCGGCATGATTCCTGCAAGCGTCTGCTGCAAGAAGCGGCGGCGGCCTGCCGTTGGAAACTGGCTGCAAGGGCAGTGCAACTATGAGATTCGACTTTCCGAAGAACGGGCTGGCCATAGCGCTGGCCATGGGATGGTGTGCGAACGCCGCGGCTTCGGCCGACGAGCGACTGCTTTCGCTGCTGCCCAAGATCCAGCTGCCGGAGCCGGCCGAGCCGGCGTTTTACGAGGAGCGGATTTTTCCGGTGCTGGACCAGTATTGCTACGAGTGCCATTCCGACGGCATCGAGCGTGCCGGCTTTGCCTTTGACGTGCATGCCGATTACGCCGAGATGATCACCGACCGGGAGTTCTGGCGCGACGTGCAGCTGCAGATGTCGACTCATGTGATGCCGCCGCCGCGGCGCGCGCAGCCGGACATGGACGACCGGCAGGCGGTGGTCGACTGGATCGAGAACACGGTGTTTTACGTCGACCCGCGCAAGCCCGATCCGGGCCGGGTGACGTTGCACCGGGTCAACCGGACCGAATACAACAACATCATCCGGGACGTGTTCGGGATCAATTTCCAGCCGGCCGACGACTTTCCGGCGGACGACACCGGGTATGGGTTCGACAACATCGCCGACGTGCTGAGCCTGCCGCCGTTGCTGATGGAAAAATACCTGGCGGCGGCCCAGCAGGTCACCGATCAGGTGATGGTGGCCGGCCGGCCGGGCCCGCCGGTCCGGCAGATCGGTCTGAGGTCGTTGCGGCCCACCGGCGGTGGTGTGCGGCACGAGCAGCGGGGGATCACCTTCATGAGCAACTCAACCGTGCGCGAAGGGGTATGGATGGCGCATGACGGCCGATACCGGCTGGTGATCGAGGCCGGTGGCAGTCCGGCCGAGGGCGTGCGGGCCAAGATGCGGGTGGAATTTGGCGATGTGCTGGATGTGGAGGAGGAGACCCGGACCGACTTCGGGCGGTCGGCTGATCATGTCTACGAGTTCGACATCGAGCGCGGCACCCATGAGTTGCGGATTTCATTCACCAACGACCTTTACCTGCCTGACAAGGGCGAGGACCGGAACCTGAGTGTGAACGGGGTTCGGTTTGAAGGGCCGCTGCAGCCCGATCCCGAGCGGGTGACGGTGGCAGGCAGCGGGTTCGATCTGCCGCAGGGGGGTGCGGGCTGGAGCCGGGCCGGGGACGATGGCGCGGGTCCGGTGTGGGTGAATGCCGGTGTCGAGGTGGCGCGCAAAGTGGTGGTGGAAACGCCCGGGCGCTACCGTTTGCGGGTGCGTTCGGCGGCGGAGTGGGGAGGCACCGAGCGGGCGCCGGTGATGGAGGTGACCATTGGTGACAAGGTGGCGACCGGGGTGGAATTGCGGGCCCGGCGCGAGGACCAGAGCGGCGAGAGCCATTGGTTTGAGTTCCACACCAGCGGGGGCGAGCAGTTGGTGACCATCGCGTTGCGGGCGCCCGAGGGAGCGGAGGGTGCGCGGTTGTGGCTGCGCGACCTGATGGTCGAGGGGCCGGTCGAGGTGCCGGCGGAGTGGTTGCCGGCGTTTCACGCGCGGCTGCTCGACGGTCGCGAGGCCTCGGTGGAGGCCGGGCAGCGGATGGAACTGGCACGCGACCTGGTCGCACGGGTGGGGCGGCTGTTGTTCCGGCGCACCTTGGACGAGGACGAAGTGCGTCGTTACGTCTCGTTGGTGCCGTTGGCCGAGGGCCACGGCGACAGCTTTGAGGCCGGATTGGCGCTCAGTCTGCAGGCGTTGATGACCTCGCCGAACTTCGTGTTCCGCGGCGGCGGCCAGCCGGTGGGCGAGCCGTTTGTCACCGGCTCGCTGGTTGACGAAGTGACGCTGGCCTCGCGCTTGTCGTTTTTCCTGTGGTCGAGCGTGCCCGACGAGACCTTGCTCGACCTGGCTGAGCGCGGCGAGTTGCGCGATCAACTGAGGGAGCAGGTCCGTCGCATGCTGGCGGACGAGCGTGCGTCGGCCCTGACCGAGCACTTTGCCGGCCAGTGGCTGCAGCTGCGCGACATGCGCATCGTGTCGCCGGATCCCGAGAGGTTTCCCGACTTTGACGGGCGGTTGCGCCAGGACATGGTGACCGAGACCCGGCAGTTCTTTGATTACATGCTGAAGGAAAACCGCAGTGTGCTTGACCTTCTGGGTGCCGATTACACCTTTGTTAACGAGAATCTGGCGAAGCACTACGGGATCGACGGAGTGCAGGGTGGGGAGTTCCGCAAGGTGTCGCTGGAGGGAACCCCGCGCCGCGGGGTGCTGACCCACGGAAGCATTTTGACCGTGACATCCGACCCGACCCGGACGTCACCGGTGAAGCGCGGCAAGTGGGTGCTGGAGAACATCCTCGGTCTGCCGCCGCCGCCGGCGCCGCAGGACATTCCGGAATTCGACGAGGACGGTGCCGAGGGGGTGGAGGGCACCCTGCGCCTGCGGCTTGAGGCTCATCGCGACAACCCGGCGTGTGCCTCGTGCCATGCCTACATGGACCCGATCGGATTTGCCTACGAGCATTTCGATGCGATCGGGCGCTGGCGCGAGAACGACAGCGGCGACGAGATCGAGGCGGCGGGTCATTTGATCACCGGCGAGGCGTTTGCCGGCCACCTTGAGCTGCAGGCGATGTTCGTGCGTGATTTCCGCCATGCGTTCTTGAAGAACGTGACCGAGACCATGCTGACCTACGCGCTGGGCCGCGGTGTCGACGTGCCTGACAAGCCGGTGGTGCTGGACATTGTGCGCCGGGTGGAGCAGGAGGAGCACGGCATGCAGGAACTGGTGCTGGCCATCGTCGAGAGTGTGCCGTTCCAGTTCGTGCGGTTGGAGGATCCGGCGCAGGTGGCCGGGGCGGCGGGACGCTGAGCGGGTGAAGAACGGACGGCTTAATCCGGTGCTGTTTCTCCCGCCACTTCGGCGTAGGCGCGGCGCAGCTTCTGATAGCGGTCCTGCCAGGTGCCCAGTTCAAGCCTGAGATTGAGCACTTCTTCCTCCAGCTTGCGGATCTTGGCCTGCAGCGAATCCTGGATCTCCCCGCCGCGGCGTTGGGCCGGCGGCAGGTCGGGCTTGGAGTGTGCGTTGGGGCGGCGCTTGCCCAGCGGGGTTTCGTGGCTGGCGACCAGCTTGCGCGGGCTCGAGACCAGAAACTTCAGGTCACTGATGGTGCCGCGGTAGTTGTCGCGGCAGTTGATCAGCTGGGTGCGGTCATCAATCTCGCCGGTCGACAAAAACTCCTGGATGGTACCGACGGTGGTGGGTCCGTAGAGGTGATCCTCCTCCAGTTCGATCAGCCAATCCATCTGCAGCTGCGGCACCATGGGCGCCCGCACCCAGGTGCGTTGGCCGTCGTGCGAGACCTTGTCCATCGGCGAGACTTTGGCCTCCGCCGCCCACGATTGCAGGGTGCCCAAGGTGGTGGGTCCGAACACGTGGTTGTCGTGGACCTTCATGAGATACCAGTCGGTTGATTCGGCCATACGGCTCATTCTAACGGTTGCGGCAGCCTGGCGACAAGTGCAATCGCTTGGGTCGGGGGTGCTTTTTGTTGGCCAACAGCCCGCGTTGCCGCGTAATCTGGGTGGTGGAGGTGTCGACCGCTGACTGCCGGGCGTGCGTCATGGCTCCGCCAGCAGTGTCGAGTCCGGCGCCAACAACCCACCTGTTCCCATGATCTTGATTCCGGTTCTTCTCCCCCCAGCCGGTGGCTGCCACCAACCATCACGGGGTGCGCGCGTGGTTCGTTCCTTGAAACCTGCGGCTCTGGGCCTGCTGCTGCTCGCCGCGGGCTGTCAGGCGGTGCCGGTGGATGAGTCGGGGGAGGCGGTTGCGGCATCGGAGCCGTTGGAGGCGGCTTCCCTGGAGGCGGATGGAGGGCTGCGATCGGCGGCGGCGCCTCTGGTTCCGGTGGCGGAAGCCGGGCGGGGTGACGAACAGGGCGATGAGATTTTGCCGCCGCAAACGGACGGGCCGGCGAGTCTGGACGGGGTCAATCTGGAGGAACTGTTATCGATGACCTATACCGAGGCCTCGCTGATGTCGGCCGCCTCGGTCGAGCTGGGGCGGAAATACCGGGTTGCGGCGGAAGAGATCGATGTGCTTGAGCGCGACCGGGCCGGCAATCCCAGCAAGGTGATCGCGCGGGGGCGGGTGTTCGTGGAGATGCAGTTGGATCAGGTGGTGGTGGCCTTGGCGGACAACGCCGAGGTGGGGCCGCGGGAGCTGGTTTTGCGCGGCCGCCCGGTGATCGGGCGGGGCTTCAGTGTGCTGGCCGGGACCGAGGATGACACGGTGTTCGTGCTGGCCGGAGATGCCCTGCGGGTGTCCGGCGGACATCAGGCCATGCAGCGCAATTCGGTGCCGGTGCGTCGTGAGCAGTTGATGGCCGGGTTGGGAAGCGCCGGCTCCGGTGGTGGTGGTGGTGGTGGTGAACCGGCACGCAGTTACCGGATCGACCAGGATTTTGAGCTGCCGCCTCTGCCGGACGTCACCGAGGAGCCCGACCCGATCCTGCTGGGGCCGCTGCCCGAGCTGCCGGAGATCCCCTGAGCCGGGGATCGAGCCCGGTTTCACGGGCCGGAGTGCGGGGCGAAAAGTTCCATACCGACCGGGGCAAGATGCGCTATCATGCGCGCCCATGCCTGACTTGCCCCTGTTGATTGCCCTGTTGGCCGGCCTTGCCGCCGGAGCCATCGCTGTCGTCGCCCTGCGTCGTGCCGAGGCCTCACGGGCGGCCTCAAGGCCGGCGGCCGCGGCTTCGGTCGTGGGCGATGGAAGCCGGGATCGCCCGGTCGGCGAAGCGGGCGGGGCCAAGGCCGCCAGCGGCGCCGGCGACCGCGGTCGGGTCGATTCGGGATCGGACGAGGAAGACGGCCCCGCGCGGTCGTTGATCCACCTGCTGGCCGAGCGTTACGGCGGAGCCTACGAGAGCCTCGGCAGTCCGGGCGACCTGATGCGCGATCCACGGTTCCATTCCTATTGCGCGAAGTTGGCCGCCGATCGCTCGCTTTCGACAGCGGACCTGCTCGACTACTACCGGGGCGATCAGGCGCTGCTGGCCAACCTCTCGCTGGGCACGCTGATGGCACGTGACGAGGTCGGGCTTGAAGACGTGCTGCAACCGGTGCTTGAGCACCTCAATTATGGCAGCTACTACAGCCGCTGCGTGGCGCTGCAGCTGTTGCACCTGAAGGCCTCTGCTGCTGCCCCGACTGGCCCCGATAGCCGGCCACTGATTCGGGCGGTGCTGGGGCGGGTTGATGAGGACTGGCTCAGCCTGATGTTGTTGCGGGAACTGCAGGCATGGTTGAGGCGACGGCAGGAGCACGGGGAGTCGCTGGAATTGAATGCAGGCGCGGCCGAGCCGTGGTCGGGGCGCCAGCTGCTGGTGCTGGAGCAGTTGGTGGCTGAGTTTGCCGACGACCTCGGGCAGCCGCTCAAGCGCGAGCTGGCGCGGCTGCAGGAGCAGCACATCGATCTGGAATGGCTGCAGTCGATCGGCACCGTGCTGGCCGCCCCGGCCGCGGTTCGCGGGCCTGATGACGATCATGGCGATGTGGCGGAGCCAACCGGCGCGCTTGATGGCGACCGCCCGAACAACCGGGATGCCGGTCTTGGCGGCGGCCGTGGCCCGGTCGTGCGGCATCAACTGCTCGATCTGGCGGTGTCGACCGCACGGCGCCATCTGCATCTACAGCCGCCGCGCTCGGTGTTGCTCAGCGGCGATCCGGGCACCGGCAAGACTACTGCGATCCGTCTGCTGGCGGCCGATCTGGCGGCCGACGGGCTGACCGTGTTCCAGGCATCGGCGGCCGATCTGTTGGCCGGTCAAGCCTACATTGGCGATGTCGAGCAACGCGCCCGCGACCTGGTCCGCCGGCTCCGGCGTCGACCGGTGGTGTGGATTCTGGACCGCTTTCACGAGCTGGCCGAGGCCGGCCGGCACCGTTTCAGCAATACCAGCTTCCTCGACCTGTTGCTGCCGTCGATCGAGTGCGGCGATCTGCGGGTGGTGGGCGAGATCCGCCCGCATGGATTGCAGCAGCTGCTGCGGCAGGTGCCGCGGCTGGCGTCTGCATTTGAAGTGTTGACCGTGCCTTCGCCGGGCGCCGACCGGGTGGAGATGATCGCCCGCAGCTGGGCCGAGGAACATCCCGGGGGCAAGCTTGGCCGCCCCCGCTTCGAGCCGGAGGTGATCACCGAGGCGCACCAGCTGGTGCGGCAGTATCTGCCCGCGCGTCGGGCGCCCGGCAATGTCATCGAATTTCTGGAGAACTGCTGGCAGCAGATCCTGACCGAGCGTCCCGGTGAGCCGGGCGAGGTCATTGAAGTGAGCACCGACGACCTGCTGGTGACCATGGCAGGAATGAGCGGCCTGCCGCTGGCCATTCTCGACGAGCGCAAGCGGATCGATGTCGATGGTCTGCGGCGCCACTTTGCCGAGCGCATCCTCGGCCAGCCGGAAGCGGTCGAGGTGTTGGTCAATCGAGTGATGATGGTCAAGGCGGGCCTTACCGACCCGGCCCGGCCGCTGGGGGTGTTTCTGTTCGCCGGTCCCACCGGGACCGGCAAGACCCAGATCGCCAAGACGCTCGCGGAATACCTGTTCGGTTCCGCCGAGCGCATGATCCGGCTCGACATGAGCGAGTTCCAGAACCCGGCTTCGATCGGGCGGCTGGTCGGCGAGTCGGATGGCTCTGGAACCGGGATTGGCGGCGGCTCGCTGGTTGAGAGGATCCGGTTGCAGCCGTTCTCGGTGTTGCTGTTGGACGAATTTGAAAAGGCCGACGCCGCGGTCTGGGACCTGTTTTTGCAGGTGTTTGACGACGGCCGCCTGACTGACCAGCAGGGGCAGGCGGCCGACTTCCGCAACGCCATCATCATCCTGACCTCCAACCTCGGAGCCACCGAGGCGCGGCGCGCCGGATTGGGATTTCAGGGTGCCGAGACGGGTCCGCTGGCTTTTCGGGCCGAGGATGTCCACCAGACCCTGCACCGCACCTTCCGGCCTGAGTTCATCAACCGGCTCGACCGGGTGGTGGTGTTCCGTCCGCTTGACCGCCCGACCATGCGCGAGATCCTGCGGCATGAGTTGACCGGGGTGTTGGCCCGGCGTGGGCTGCGCAACCGGCCATGGGTGGTGGACTGGGCGCCGGAAGGATTGGAATTCCTGCTGGAACGCGGCTTCAGCGCCGAGTTGGGCGCGCGTCCGCTGCGGCGGGCCATTGACGAGCATCTGCTGACACCGTTGGCCGCGGCGATCGTCGGCTGCGAAGCGCCCGAGGGCGAGCAGTATCTGCGCATCACCGTGGCCGCGGCCCGGGATCGTCTGGCGGTGGAGTTCATCGATCCCGAGGCGGGCGGCGAGGGCGGTTCCGGCGCGGCGGCGCTGGCGGTGGCCCGCGGACGGCTGACCCTGCCCGGGTTGATGTTGTCGGCCCGCGGCGACGTGGCCGAGTGGGAGTTCCTGCGGCAGCGGCACGGCGAGTTGGCGGCGCTGGTGGAGCTTGGATCCTTTGCCGAGCGCAAGAGCGCGGCGCTGGCCGACCTGGGGGCCGAGAGTTTCTGGGAGCGGGCCGATCGATACCAACTGCTCGGCCTTGCCGAATACATCGACCGGATAGAAGCGGCGCTGTCGGCGGCTGGCGACAAGCTGGCGCAACCCCGGCCCGGCAACGCCCGGCTGCAGCGCCTGGCGACCCGGTTGCACGTGATCGAGCTGGCGATCACCGAGGTGATCGAGGATCACCCGCGCGACGCCTTCGTGCTGATCGAGCCGCTGCCGCGAGATCGGCCGGATGGCGAGGCGCAGGAGTTTGCCGACCGCCTGATGCGCATGTATCAGCGCTGGGGTGAGGGCCGGGAGATGAAGCAGACCCGGCTGCCGTTGCCGACGAGCGTGGCGCAGGGGGGCAGCCTGTTGGCGTTCAGTGGGTTGGGCGCCTGGCTGGCATTGGAACCGGAGGACGGACTGCATGTGCTCGAACGTGGTGCCGGCGGCGGCGGCGGCGTCAGGGAGCCGGTGTCGGTGCGGGTCCGGGTAAGTTCACAGCCCGAGGTCCCGTCATCGGTCAGTCATCAATCGCTGGCCGAACAGGGGGCGGCCGCCTTTTCCGGTGGTGGGGATGCCGAGGCGGAAGCGCCGGCGGCGCTGGTGAGGCGCTATCAGGAGCAGCCGACCCCGTTGGTGCGGGACAAGGTGCGCGACTATCGCAGCGGCCGTCTCGATCTGGTGATGGACGGGTATTTTGACGTCATCAGCTCCGGCGAGTGAGCTGTTTTCAGGCGAAACCGTTTGATTTGAGGAAAACCACGCTGCAATGATGGCCATGCGCAAGCTCTTTACCCCATGGATGACTCCGGTTGTGGCGGCCTTGGTCGCCGTCTCGCTCGCCCCCGCTCACGCCGACGAGGCGTCTGACGAAGGTTGGATCGACCTGTTCAACGGCGAAGACCTGAGTGGCTGGTTCGGCACCGAAGGATACAAGGTCGAGGACGGAATCCTCATCTGCACGCCCCAGGGCAAGCTGATGCGGACCGACGAGCAGTTCGACAACTTCGTGATCGAGCTGGAGGTCAAGTTCACGCCCGGCGCCAACAACGGCCTTGGCATCCGCGATCCGGGTGAAGGCAACCCGGCGTTCGATGGCATGGAGATCCAGATCCTCGACAACAACCACGAGAAATACGCCAACCTGTCCAATTACCAGTATCACGGCTCCGTTTACGGCATTGTGCCGGCCGACGTCGAGAAGACCGAGTACAAGCCGATGGGCGAATGGAATTCCATGCGCGTGACCGCCAACGGCCCGCACATCAAGGTGGAGTTCAACGGCGAGGTGATCGTCGACGCCGACATCAGCGAAGTGGAACCGCTCAGCGGCCACGCGCATCCCGGCCAGCACCGAGAGGGTGGTCACATCGTGTTGATGGGGCACAACGACCACGTCGAGTTCCGCAGCATCCGGCTCAAGCCGCTGGAGTGACCGGCTGATGCAAAGTCGCGCTGCCTCCGGGCGCCGCGACCAGACCAAGGTCAAGCAGGGCGGCCGGGCGATGTTCCGGCCGCCCTTTTTGCGTATGGCAAGAGAGGTCAGGTGGAGGCAACCGTGAGCTACGGGCTGCCGCCGAAACCCAGCCTGTCACTCCATCGAGTCGAGCTGGTCCTTCACCAGTTTGTAGCCGCTGTGGTCGGCGGGGTCGTGCAGTTCAGCAAACTCGCGGCGCAGCCGCCGGCGGGCCTCGTGGTGGAGCACGA